>DAOUSL010000008.1 GCA_030627235.1 Thioploca sp. | reverse complement strand
TGTATAATACAGGCATTACAATGCTTGATATTATTATATTTTATACACCACTATTTCTTTTAGACATGAATTATTTACAAATTTATGATTTAATATAATTCATTACTCAAATCGTATTAAAAAATATGTTAAATATACAAAACAGCTTAAAAATAAGTATAATATTAGTATTGTTACTATTTTTACAGAGCGTCAATGCAACTCCCGTGTTTGCTAGACAATATTCATTGCAATGTGTTACTTGTCATACAAGACAACCAGCATTAAATGAATTTGGGATGATGTTCTTGAGAAATGGATTTAGACTATCTAAAGATGAAATAACGGCTTTGGATAAATCTTCAGCTAATGAAGATAGGCATTATCCTGTTGGTGCAGTTGTTGGGTTAAATTATGATTCTGATGATAAATTCCAGACAGAAACTAAGTTATTTTTAACTGGTTCACTTACAAAAACACTTTCTTTTTATGGCATTATAAAGGAAATATCTAATAATTCAGGTCAAAATAGTCCAGAATTTTTTGATGATAAAGGTTCTAGATATTATTTGCAGTATAATCCACAAGGGAATACTCATGTATTAAGAGCCGGATTATTATCACCATTAACTCAATTAGGAAATGTAAAAAGAGCTGGAGCTTTAGCAGGATTAAACAGTGATGAAGCAATACAAGGATCAAACAAGTATAAAAGTCCGTTACAAAATTCTGGTGTAGAGAAGGTAAGAGGATTCGATTACTCATATTTGCGTAATAATATTCTGTTTGGGATTGCTTACGGTAATACAATTAATATTTCAAATTCTAATTCTGGAAATCATACTGGTACAGGAAACAGTAATGGATTGAGTTTTGGAGATGATGGAGAATTAAGTTCTGGAAATAATTCAGGATCAGGTTCTGGAAATAATTCAGGATCGGGTTCTAGTGGTAATAATAGTGATGATGACTATAATTTTGTTGCTTCTGTCGGTTATACAACAAGGTCTGGGTATAAACTAGGTTTAATTTATAATCGTTTTAAAACAAAAGGAAATAATCAATATTCTTTTATCTTACCATTTGAAAATAACTTTAATAGTTTTAGGTTTAATTCATCTTTAGTATATAAAAACAGTTCTGCTGAAAATGATTACTATGGGCTTGAAAATGCTTTTACGATTCCATTGAAAAGTTCTGAATTCATTAAAGTTATTGTAAATGCTGATATTGATGAAGAAGAAAATAATAATTATGGATATTCGCTCAGTTATAGCAAAATGTTTGGTAATATGTTTATGCTGACATTAACAACTGTTGGTATAGAAACAAACTATGAAAATGATGCTATTATATAATACTTTCGCCAATGGTTGTTTCGGGAATGGAGCATAGCGGATTTCCCGAAACCTAAGTAATAACATATAATGCTTCACTATCGGCTATGATTTTTATTTGAATCATTCCGTTTTAAGATGAAGGTTAATAATATTTTTTTAATATAAATGAATATTCAACAATTTATTATAATACTTAGTTTTTTTCATACAACATTATTTGCAGATATGATAAATATAGATAACAATGAACTTAAAAAGATGGTAGAACAGAATGTTCCTATCATAGATATTCGTACTCCTAAAGAATGGCAACAAACAGGAGTTGTTAAAGACAGTCATTTGATTATGTTTTTTGATGAAAAAGGTAATTACAATATAGATGAATGGTTAGATAAATTATCTAAAATTACTGATAATAAAGAAAGTCCATTTATCTTAATCTGTCGTACTGGTAGCCGTACCAATTCCGTAGGCAAGCATTTGAGTGATAATTTTGGTTACAATAAAGTTTATAATGTAACTCATGGTATTACAAAATGGATTAAAGAGAATAATGCTGTAATTAAACCTGATATTAAACCTTAATATCTCCAACGTTCTTAATGGCTTAGTTAAGAACGTGGATAAATAATACTGCTTAACCAACTGTTTCCGTAATAGTTATAGTTTCTTCTGTACCAGCAGATTTTGAGAAATATAACAAGCCATATAACAAGCTACCAGCAATAATTAATAAAAATATACCTAGCAAAGGACGATAGACAAACCAAGCGATTGCAATAGTAATTAAGGATAATATTAGCGCTATTAAAAAAGCAACGAAGCCACCAATAAAACCAACTATATTTGCTATAAATGGTATAACAGCAGCTAGGGTTCTTAATACCCCAAACATAAGGCTTAAGCCAATAAACATAATCAAAAAACCTACTGCTCGAAGTATCCAAGTTAGCATAACGTTAAATTCTTGCTCATGCTGAAACATATTCTCAGCCGAAACATTACCATACTCAAATAATTCAATTTTTCCACCAATTTTAGTAGTATAAGAACTAAAAGTTGAACCAACCTGTTTAACAATAATACTTATCATACTTGGTGTGACAATCTCAAAACTTATTTTTAAATCACCAATCTGTGGTTGGGCAGGATTTTCTCCAATATAATAAGCATTATCATAAATTTGTAACTTATCTCTAATCTCTTCTGAAACTAATTCAAGTGTTGTTATTGGTAATTTTTGATAATTATTAATTCGACTTACTAAACTAGATGGTAAAGTAAAAGCACCAATGGTTACTTGTTTTACTTGAAAAATACCTGAATTAAATAGCATTGTAGATGGATTTTGATGCTCTTCTGATTGTTTGAAATTATTAGAATTAGCTATACTACTATCCCAATTTTTACTGTAATTATAAGTTGTTACTGTTTCTGTGCTTCCACCAAGTTTTTCTGTAGTTTCTGAATCTTGATGTTCCTGCCATTGGTACATTTTGACTAAACGGCGTAATTTAATAATATTATCCTGACTAATCCCAAATCGAATATCAGATAAAGTTTCATTTGATTCAGTATTACCAGTTAAATGAATTAATTTACCTTCATTTTTTTTATTTATTTGATTAGCCTCAATAGAAGTAACGACACGAATACCTTCTTCTAAAGTTTGAGCTCGATATACAGCTCTGCCTTCATTCCAAAATAATAATGGAAATGCCACTAAAAATAAAATTAAGCCTAGTATAATATTTTTAAAAGAACTTTTTATTCGACTCCACCAAGATTCAGTAGTAATTTCAGTATAAGACATTATTTTTTCTCTATTATATGATTAAAGTTTGGCAAATATTATTAGTAAGTAGCTCAACCTTGACTTAATCCATCAATAATAGCCAACTCATTAGAATTAAGCAGCTTATCAATATCTAATACAATCACCATCTTATCACTTACAGTAGATAAACCCTTGACAAATTCAGTATTAATAACACTACCAAAATCAGGTGGCGGTTTAATTTCAGTTTCAATTACATCATACACATCTGAGACTCCATCAACCACAACTCCCATAATTCGTTCTTTGCCATTTTGAGAAATAACGTTTACCACTACCACCACTGTCATCGAACCATATTCTTGATAATCAAGATTAAATCGTAACCGTAAATCAACAATTGGTACAATCGTACCCCGTAAATTAATCACTCCGCAAACATAGCTTGGAGTATTCGGAATTTGAGTAACTTTGCACCAACCTTTTATCTCTTGCACCCGTAAAATATCTATTGCATATTCTTCCGTTGCTAATACAAAAGTTAAATATTTATTGGAAATATCACTATTTATATCACTACTCATAACGAATCGTCCCTAAAGGTAAGTAAGAAGGAGATTTAGTTTGATTACGAAAAAGTTGAATCAAACCAGTAATATCCAAAATTAAAGCTACGTTACCATCGCCTAAAATTGTTGCTCCAGAAACACCTTGTACTTTTTTATAATTATTTTCTAAACTTTTGATTACTATCTGTTGTTGAGATAATAATTCATCGACAAATAAACCAATTTTTTGTCCATCACCTTCAGCGATAACTAATAATCCTTGTTCTAATTTGGTAGCTGTATTTTTAATATTAAATAATTTATACAATCGAAAAATTGGAATATAATCATCTCGCAACTTGTAAATTTCCAAAGTTCCAGTGAAAGAATTAACTAATTTAGTCTGTATTCGTAATGATTCCATAATGGAAAGCAAAGGTAATACAAAGATTTCTTCACCCACTCGTACTAGTTGTCCATCTAAAATTGCTAAGGTTAATGGTAAGCGAATACTAAATTTTGAACCTTTGCCAGCTTCAGATTTTACTTCAATTGAGCCACCTAAATCTCTTATATTACGACGTACTACATCCATGCCAACTCCACGTCCAGATACATCGCTTACTTCTTCGGAAGTGGAAAATCCAGGCTGGAAGATAAATTCATATAATTGTTCATCGACTAAATTTTCGTCTGGAGTTATCCAACCTTTTTGAATTGCTTTAGCTCGGATTTTTTCTGTATCAAATCCCGCTCCATCATCACTAATTTGAATAACTATATTACCACTTTGATGAAATGCGTTAAGATGTAATTGTCCAACTTCAGGCTTACCAACTTGCTTACGTTGCTCTGGTAACTCAATTCCATGATCCAGAGAATTACGCACTAAATGTACTAATGGATCACTCATTTTTTCCAATACAGTTTTATCCAATTCAGTACTTTCACCCGATAAAATAAGCTCAACTTTTTTACCCAATTGAGTACTTAAATCATGGACTAAACGTGGGAATCGATTAAAGGAAAAACTGATCGGTAACATCCGAATCCGCATTACATTTTCTTGTAATTCTCGAGTATTACGTTCTAGTTGGGACAAGCCATCCCGTAATTGCATAATATCTGAGTTATCAAAATTTTCTCCGATTTGATCCAACATAGATTGAGTGATTACTAATTCACCTACCATATTGATTAAATTATCAATTTTATCTATTCCAACCCTGATAGAATTAGTATTACCCTGAGTATTAATATGCTTATTTACTATATCTTCAGATATTTCTTCATGAGCTTCTATTACCTTATTATTTATAGATTTTATAGTTTCTATATTTTGAGGAATTACTTCTTTTGGAACAATTATTTCAGGAGTTATTTCTAGTTCTTCTATTGATTGCTCACTTATTGATAATTCAGTATCCTCTAAATTATTAACAGTAATGTTTAGTTCACATTCATCTATAACCCATTCAAAAATCTCTTCAATATCTGTATCATTAGCCTCACTTCGTAAAATAAGCTCCCAACTTAAATAACAAGATTGAGGATCAAGATCAGCAAAATCAGGTATTGCATCTATATTTGCGATAACAGTTAATTCACCTAATTCTTCTAATTCTCTAAATAAATTTATTGGATCATTGCCAGTTTTTAAAATTGGTAAATCAGGCTTAAATTCTATATGCCATTCTCTCAAAACTGCAGGAACTGCTATTATTTCTTCTGCTATTATTTCTTCTACAAATTCCGTAGTTTCTGCTAATGCTTGTTGTAATTCAGTTTGACAAGTTTCTGCTAAGTGGGTGTCATATTCAATTTCGTCTTTAGATGCCGATAGCATCATGCGTAATATATCCCCAGCCCGCAACAATAAATCAATTAATGCTTGATCGATAGAATGTTTTCTATCACGAACCTCATCTAAAAATGTTTCTGCATTATGCGCAAAAGCAACTATATCATCAAGTTGAAATATTCCAGCTCCTCCCTTAATAGAATGAGCGGCTCGAAAAATATTATTAACCAGTTCTTCATTGAAAGTTCCAATCTCCAAATCTAACAAACTAGACTCCATAATATCAAGATTTTCAAAACTTTCTTCAAAAAATAAACCACGTACTTGAGTCAGATCGATTGTCATTATTACCTCAACACTTTTCTAATTGCTGCTAATAATTTATCTGGGTCAAAAGGTTTAATAATCCAACCAGTTGCACCAGCAGCTTTGGCTTCTTTTTTCTTTTTGGGATCTGTTTCAGTCGTTAATAATAAAATTGGTTTAAAACGATATTCAGGTAAAACTCTTAATTTTTTCACTAGAGATAATCCATCAAGCAAAGGCATATTGATATCGGTGATAATCAAATCAAAATTCTGTTGATTGGCTAATTCTAATGCTTGCATACCATTTTTTGACTCAGTAACATTATATTTGGCATCGTTCAAAGTTAATGCCAACATTTGTCGAATAGAAACTGAATCATCGCAAATTAAAATTTTATGTACCATTTACTGACAACTCCAAAATATTAGGAATGGATTACATGTGCTAAATTTATATCTAATTACTTAATTGTTTTTATTATTTATAAATAATTTTTTAAAATTTAAAAATCTTTATATTCATATTCTATCTGTTTAGAATTTATATCTAAAGAAAGATTGTCACTAGGATTTTTTATATTTGGCATAACAGATGTTATATCTTTAACACTATTTTTTAATTTAAATCTGGCGGTTTCATTTTGTAACTTAGTTGATAGTGTAGTTAGATCATCTGCCATAATAGCCATTTTATCCATTTGTTGGCTACCATTATATGCCGCTTCACTGACCTGTCCCATAGCTATATTAATTTGGGAAATACCAGATGATTGCTCTTTACTTGCAGCTGCAATTTCTTCAATTAAATCTCTAGCTCTTACCACATTTTGCACAATTTCACTAAGTGCAGTTGCAGTATCATTAGCAATTTTGACACCTTCTTGTACCTGAATTCTTGCATTTTCAATTAGTTCAGAAGTTTCTTGAGCTGCATTAGCACTACGTCCAGCCAAATTACGTACTTCTTGAGCTACTACCGCAAAACCTCGTCCATGTTCTCCAGCTCGAGCTGCTTCTACTGCTGCATTTAAAGCTAATAAGTTAGTTTGAAAAGCAATCTCATCAATAACTTTTATAGTTTTACTAACTTCTTGAGAAGAACTAGCAATGGCATTCATAGAATCAATCATATTTGTCATTTTACTTTGGCCAATATTAGCTAAATTAGTTGTATTATTTACTAATTCACTAGTTATATTAGCATTTTCAGCATTGCTCTTTACCTGAGCATCAGTTTCTTCTAAGCTAGAAGTTACTTCTTCTGTAGCGGCAGATTGCTGTTCACTACTCGAAGATAAACTTTGTCCAATAGAACGTATTTCTATAATTGATTTTGTTACTTGAATTGCAACATTTTTTGTCTGCAAGATAGTATTATTTAATCCAGTCAAAGCTATTTCTAAAGCATCTTTAATTTTGATAAAATCGCCTTTATATTCAGCTTTTGGGATATCTCTTAAATTTCCATTGGCCAAACCTTGCGAAATCCATACAATATCTTCAATAATTAGTCTAAAATAATTAGCCATCGCATCATAAGAACGTCCAATATCACCCATTTCATCTTGCCTATTTTTAATTTGACTTATTTCATCTCTGTTTTGTAACTCAACTATTTGTTGCATATTTCCAACAGCCATATTATTAGCCATAAGAGTCAATTTTTGAAGCGGATAAGTAATACTGCGAGAAATATATATACTAAGTAAAAAACCAATTATTATACTAATTACAGTCAACCATATAGTTAAATTATTTATAAATATAACATTATTTTTAGCTTCATTAGAACGATTAATATTCAATTGTTTTTCGGTTTGAATAAAATTGTGAAATTGGATTCGTATTTCATCTAAAATATTTTTTCCAATTCCAGATTGAATCATAGTGGTTATATCATCCACAGTTACAGAGTTATTATTCATTTCATGTCTGGCAGCAATTTCTGGTTTAGCGGCCTGTTCTGTCCATTGTTCAGAAAGAGATTTAACTTGTTCTAATAATGCTAAATCGTTAGCATCAGTTAATCGAGATTGTAAAGCAGCTAGATTTATTTTTAACTGTTTAATACCAGTATTATAAGGTTCTAGAAAATTATTTTTTCCAGTAATAATAAAACCTCTTTCACCAGTCTCTTGATCAACCATATTTTTAGCAATTTTAATAGTTAAAATAACACTTTCTAAGTCATTTTTAGTATTCAATTTAATCTCTAATTGTGCTAATATATCACGTAAACTATCTAAAATATTTTTACCTACTTCAGCTTTTAATATTTTCTGTAATTTTTCAGCATTAATATTAGTTTGATTTGCATCACGTCGTTTGGCAATTGCAGGTTCTCCAGATTTTTTCAACCACTCATTACGCAATTTAGCAATTTTCTCCAACAATGCCATCTGGATTGGATTATCGCTGACTAATTGTTTTTCTATTTCAAGCAAAGAGTCAAACTGTTTTATACCAGCATAAAATGGTTCTAAAAATTCATCTTTACCAGTGATTAAAAATCCACGTTCACCAGTTTCCATATCAACAACTAATTTAGCAAGTTCATGAGCGTTTGACAAAACAGGTTGGTCATGTTCAACTAAAAAAATAAAATCATCTTTTAAATCATCTAAACTAAATGACAATATTGTTCCCATACCAATCATAAGTATTAAGATAACGGTAAAACCAAAGACAATTTTTGTGCCTACTTTAAGATTGTTAAAAATATTCATAATAATATTCTAAAACTGTTATAACTGCAATGGAATCTTATAACTATAAATTTTTAGTTATAATCATCCTTAAGTATATACTATCGATTAAACGTTCGATATTTATATAAAATTATTTTAATAAATCATTGTATTAACTAGTTATTGTTCTTAACAAACAGAAAGTTTACTTAGGAAAATATGATTGTTATAAATATTAATCATTTTTTATACTTACTAAAGCGATAACGAAAAGCACCAATTTTCATACCCAATAATTCGGCAGCTTTGGTTTTATTATTATTGGCTTGGTTTAGAGCATTAAAAAGTGTTTCTCGTTCAATTTCATGTAGTAGTGGATCAAGAAATTCATCGTCAGTTAAATTATTAGTTTGTACAATTTTATCTTTTGGTAATTGTAAATCTGCAATTGTAATTTTATTATTTTCGCAAAGAGTTATTGCACGTTCCAAAATATTTTCTAATTCTCTCACATTACCGGAAAAAAAATGCTTAGTTAATGCGACCATTGTTTCTAATGGAACATAAATTTCTTCATTAATTGTAAATTTGTTTATAAAATATTCAACCAAATCAGGAATATCTTCAGTACGTTGCCGCAATGGGGGGATAGATAGCTCAATCACGTTAATCCGATAAAATAAATCTTGCCTAAATCTGCCTAATTTTACTAATTCAGCCAAATCATAATTAGTAGCACTTAATATCCGTACATCGATTGGGATTTCTTCGTTAGCTCCAACAGGACGAATGGTTTTTTCTTGAATAGCTCTTAATAATTTAACTTGCATTGACAACGGTAAATCAGCCACTTCATCTAAAAATAAAGTTCCTCCAGAAGCAGCTTGAAATAAACCTAATTTATCGGTATTTGCACCAGTAAAACTCCCTTTTTTATGGCCAAAAAATTCACTTTCCATTAATTCTTGTGGGATAGCTCCGCAATTAATGGCAACAAAAGGCTTTTTAGTTCTAACTCCGTTATTATGAATCATCCGAGCTACAATTTCTTTACCAGTGCCAGATTCACCAGTGATATAAACCGGAGTTTGGGTTCTAGCTAACTTGTCAATTTTATTCCTAACATTTTGCATTACATTGGAATTACCAATTAAATCTAATTTATCTCTAGCAGAAGTTTCTGGCAATTTTAATGCGGAACTAACTAGATTGCGTAATTCTTTTAAGTCCTTAAATGGTTTAGAAATAAAATCGAAAGCTCCAGTCTTCATGGCTTTAATTGCAGTTTCCATATTGCCATGAGCAGTAATCATTGCTACTGGAGTAGTGGGGTATTTTTTTGCAATTATATCAATAATATCCAAACCATTTCCATCTGGTAATCGCATATCAGTTAAACATAAATTAAATTTATGTAAAGTTAGATATTTTTTAGCTTCAGTAAAACTTGTAGCACAGAAACAAGCAATTCCCATTGGCTCTAAAGTCATTACCAATAAATCCAAAATATCCTGTTCGTCATCTATTAGTAAACAAAGTGGTTTCGACATTTTAATTTTTGATTAATTGCGGAAAGCTAATCCGAAAACAGCATCCTTTATCATTATTAGAACATAAATCTAGAGTTGTTTGGTTGGCTTCACATATTTCTCTTGCTAAATATAATCCTAATCCAGTCCCTTTTGGTTCAGTTGTAAAAAAAGGTTCAAAAATTTGATTTTTAGTTTTGTCAGTCATTCCCATTCCATAATCTTGAATATCAAGATAAGGATGCTTCGATTCTATGCCAATAGTTAATTGCAATGAAGGCTCTCCTTGACTATAACGTAATCCATTATCACATAAATTATCTATAACTTGATAGAGTTGTTCTTGATCAAAAGATACTTGTAATAAATCATCTGCATTTAGTAAAATTATAGAAGAAGCTGATAAAGAATGTTGGCTAATAAATTCATTAATATAGTCCCGTAACCAAACGGATAAATTAAAAATTGATATATTTGGCGGTTTGTTACGGCTTAATTGTAATACATTTTCAATTATAGTATTAACTCTTTGTGAATTCTTGTTAATTATATGAGTTAAACGAGAATTACTTTCGGAAATATGTGGATATTCTTCTAATAGTTGAGCCGCATGGCTAATCGCTCCTAGGGGATTACGAATTTCATGAGCAATGCTAGCGGTTAAACGGCCTAAAGAAGCTAATTTAAGTTGATTGGCTCTCTGTGTAGTCAAAGTTGCATCTTCCAACATGATCAAAATATTAGCCTTATTTCCTTGTTTTAATTCAGTAAAAGTTGCAATAACATCAACATTACCATTAGTAGGCCGAAAGGTCGCTGAGGTAAGTTTGCCACTTTGTTTCCAATAAGTCAGTTGTTTAGCTAATTTTGGGGCTATTGATTTTAAAGGTTGTCCATTCCGTTGTTCTTTTAATCCCAATAATTTAGAAGCAGTTTCATTAAAAAGGCAAATCCGTCTTAAAACATCAACAACCATAATTCCAGAACTAATATTCTGTACAATTTGATCATTGAGTTGTTCCATATAGCGTAAATTAACCCCATGTTGCTTAGCTAAATCTTCACTAGTTCTAACTCTTCGAGCCAAAGTATGGGTCAAAAATGCGGTGGCAAAGAAGCTAATACCTAACATTCCAGCATAGGTATAATTTATATAAACCGACCAATAATAAATATCAGCCAGAGCAACTTGGATTAACATACTTAAACTAGCGATTGCAGCAAAGAAAAAGGCAGTACGCCCCGCAGTATTTCCTTCAGAAAGTAAACTACCACCAGCTATAGCAACTACCAACAATACTCCTAAACCACTGCGAACTCCACCACTAGCATGCATTAATATTATTATAGCAAAAATATCTACTAGGATTTGTACTGTAATTTGTAGATGAAAAGACGGCCAACGACGTTGAATAGTGAAAATACTAAAAATAGCAAAACTAGAATATAGCCAACCAGTTACTAAAAACAAACGTCCGTCAAATGGACCTAAAAAATCCGGAGTAATATTGATAAAAACAATACCAACAAAAAAAACCGCTATTATAAGTCGGTAAACATTAAAGATAAATAATGGTTTCCAACGTTGGTTTGAGGCAGAAGTCATAATTTACTATGTTCTTTACAACAAAAATTAGTATCATCTATTTTAATGGCTTCTTCAGTTGGAACATGTAAACCGCAATGTTGACAAGACACCATTTCACCTTGTTTTATAACTGGTTTATCCTGAATTTTTAGAGCTTTTTTATTTTTTCGGTTAAACAAGCTCCAAATTACCCAAATTAATAATAATAATAAAATTAGACGTATTATATTCACAATTATTTTCTCATGTGTTGTAATGGTTTAAATAGGTTGGGACAGTTTAAAACTGTAAAATTGTATCAAGAGTATCTGGATTCAAAACTTCTATTTTAATAGATTTTCCATTGATATGAAAAAAGACTAGTGCATTTTGAGTGGTAAAATTTTGTACATGTTGGCTCCAAGGAGTGCTTTCTTGAGAGCTATAAGGAGCTCCAGCAGTACCATTATTAATTTGATATAATGTTCTAAATTCTGGTAATTGTCTTATATCTGCTTTATCCCAATTTTTTGGATAAATATTAACATTTTTAGTAATTTGTAACCAATTAAAATTATGCTCATCACCAGTTAACATACCAATTACTTTTTTACTTTGCATTAAAATTCGTAAATATTCATCTCGTTGTTCAATAATTCCTTTGCTTATCAAATTATTATCAGCATGTTTTACAACTGCTCTAACTTTATTATCACCTTTATACCACATATCATCTCTTACATGTCCTCCATTTGGAAATGCTGGAGTGTGTTGAGTGACAAATATAAAGTCAATATTAATATTGTTATCTAATTTACTTAATGTAGCTTGTAACCATTCTAATTGTTTATCCATCAGATAACCATGTAGATTGCCTCCTACATCTGGTTCATTTTGGATGGTTGGAGAGTACCAATAATCAGAATTTAACACTACCATCGCAACATTATCATAAATATAGTAAAACACATTTTCTTTATAACTTGGAAAGTCCTGCTGATTTGGATTTGGATCATAAATTGCACCATCTTCACTAATTGGTCCGTTGGTTGGATTTACGAATTGTTGAGCAAATATGGCTTCAGCAGATTCAGTTGCATATGGAAATCTATCTATCTTTATACTAGGTAAACCAGGCCGTAAAAATACATGCAACAATGCTTCATGATTTCCCATCGTGGTAATGAAAGGAGTGTAATGAGCAAAAGGTTCGATAGTTTTTTTCCAGCTATTATATTGGATTTCAGTTAGTTCTATATTATTCAAATAGCCATTAATCATATCACCACTAAACTGGACAAAAGCAACATTTTTAAAACTAGCTAATGCTGCCACTTTTTTCATAATATAACTATTAACTCCAACAATATTTCTTTCTCCACTACCCATAGCTTCTCTTGAATCACTGGTATAGGCGAAACTGAATGGCTTTCTACTACCAGGAGTTGGAGCTGTCTTGAAAGAATAGGTTTCCTCATAGGAGTGTTTATCAGTTTTAGTTTGTACAGCATAAGCATATTTAGTATCAGGAGTTAGGTTGTTAAGATTTATTTCATGATGATTACTAAAATTATTATCTGTAAAACTCTGAGTTGCTTTATTACTAGAACTTGTGAAAACAACTGCATTGGTTGGTTGCAGAGTATCAAAAGAAATCCGAATCCCAGTATGAAAATTGCCATCTTCAGCAAGATTGACAAATGGTCCAGATATAATAGAAGCAGAATTGATTATAAACCGATTTTTCCAAATAAAAGCTACTTTACCATCATATAATATATCACCTTTGCCAGTTACCAACCGATAACCAAGTGTAGCAAAACCATTTTTTTTCCAATTAACCATGTCGTATTCATTGGATAATTTGGTTAAAATATTAATACTAACTTTACCATTATCAACAACTTCATTTTTTTTAAAAAATATTGTTTGTGGATAACGGCTATTTTTCACAAAACCATAGTGTAATTTGCCATTAATACTACTAAACTTGAACTTAATCCCATTCTCATTACCAACAGGATTACCAATTAATTTTTGTAAGGTATATGGTGGTTTTGAAGGCGCTAGAGGATATTGATTAGAGCCATTGATTAAAACCAGCTTACCATCTTGTTCAATAATATTTGGATGTAAAGCTGGAATAGTCACACTACTGAGCCATATAGACATGAGGATTATTGTGTTCATAGTTATTATGATTTACTGCATGTTAATCTTCATAATTTATTTTCATGACTTGCAATTAGTTTAGTCTCCAAACTTTCCCTAATTTTTTGTTCCCGTTCTAAACCAGCTTCAGCACTAATCATACGTTTTCTTACACCAGCAGATTCACTACGACTCATACTTAAATCATGTTCTACTTTAGATAGCATTTCTTTGTAAGCCCATTCCTGAGAATCAGAGTGAGCAGTTACCGTAGAAATTTTTTTCTCTAATTCCATTCTAGCCTTATTTTCAGTAGTTAAATTAGATTTAGTATCTTGTTTTTCTTCATTTAAAAATTTTATAGTTTTTTCAGATTTCTGTACTGTTTCTCGCATTTCTTGTACTAATGCTTCAGCCACAGCCGAACGTCTTTCTTCTTGTTTAAGCTTTTGCCAAGCATCTTGTGCTTCACTAATTGAAATTTTAAGTTCTTTTTCTAAGCGTTCACTGTTATGTTGAATAACAACTAATTCTTCTCTAGTTTCTTTAAGGGCAGCACTATTTTGTTCAGCTAAACGATTAGACTCATACAAACGCCTTTGCATATTATCGTTGCTTTCTCGCAATCTGCCAACTTCTTCACTTAAATGTTGGTTTTCTTGTTCTAATTGAGCCAGTTTTTCTTTTAAAATATCTACTTGATCAGCAGCACTTTTTAGTTCAGAAATTTTGCTATCAAGGTCAACTTTTAAGGATTTAGTTTCCCGTTTTAAGCCACCAATAAATTTATTAGCAATAGTCAATTCATCATTAACTACCTCAATTTTATTCAAAGTTTCTTGACGTTGGTAAATAATTTCATTTTTATACTGTTGGTAACGGACTTTTATTAACTCTATTTCTTTTTCTGCAATATCTTGGGATGCTTCCCAAATAATTTCTAGAGTATCTTTACCAAGACGTTCAATTTCTTCTGGTATTTGTTGGGGGTTATCTTCAATTAAAGATAAATTAACTTGTATAGACATAATTTATTGAATTGTTATTTATAATAGGAATAATTTTTGCTGTGCATATTTTTTAAAAGTAAATATAAATTATTAACTATTTGTTGTTTATAATTAATTATAATATTTATGTATAATTATATAATGTTAAGCTATTAGATTACAAAATATGTTATATTTATACCATGATAATGAAATTTATACTATTTTTAAATAGGATTTAAAATATGTTAAAACACAGTTTATTAGGATTATATTTAATAAGTTTATCAACTTGGGCATTACAGCCTAATGATATTCCATCACCATTACAACCTTGGGTTGATTGGGTAACGAGCGATATGGCAGACTGTCCAGTTTATTAT
Organism: Thioploca sp.; assembly: GCA_030627235.1. Taxonomy (GTDB): domain Bacteria; phylum Pseudomonadota; class Gammaproteobacteria; order Beggiatoales; family Beggiatoaceae; genus DRQV01. The sequence goes on along the minus strand of DAOUSL010000008.1, from coordinate 31,935 downwards.
AATCAGTTAAATAATAAGCAATCGGCAATTTGTGTTTGGCCATCAAATTTATTATTAGATGTTAAATCTAAACAAGCTAAGTTTAGTCAACAATGGCAAATTTATAAAAATGGTTGGATACAATTACCAGGAGACGCTAAATATTGGCCACAAAATGTCAAAATAAATGGTAAAGATGCCATAGTAGCAGATCGTAATGATATTCCTAGTTTATTTGTAACAAAAGGCAAAATAAATATTCAAGGTCAATTTGATTGGCAACACAGACCAGAATATTTAACGATTCCAATTAATACTGGTTTAATCACTTTAACTCTTAATAATTCTCCTATAACTATACCACAATTTGATGCTAAAGGACGTTTATGGTTAAGTCAGACTGGGAGTTATTCTAGTAATATATCCGAAGAAAATCGTTTGGATTTAAGAGTTTATAGGCATATAACTGATGATATTCCATTAAAAATTAATACCCGTATAGAACTAGATGTATCAGGTCGGCATCGTGAAGTTGTGTTAGGCCCGATTATCTTAAAACAACAACAAGCTATGTTTTTAAATAGCCCATTACCAACTAGATTAGAAACTGATGGTCATTTAAGAATTCAAGTACGGCCTGGTTCTTGGGTGTTAAATTTACAAACTCGGCAACTCGGTATGGTAGATAAAATCACCTTAACTCCTGCTGATTCTCAATGGGTTGATACAGAAATATGGACTTTCGAATCTAAAAGAGATTTACGATTAGTAGAAATAACTGGAGTAACAGCAATTGATCCACAACAAACTTCATTACCTACAGAATGGCGTAAATTTCCAGCTTATCAGGTGCGAAGTGGTGATACTTTAAAATTTATCGAAAAACGACGTGGTGATCCCGATCCAGTTCCAGATCAATTAACTTTGGAACGTAATTTTTGGTTAGATTTTGATGGAGAAGGTTATAGTGTTCAAGATCGTATTAGTGGCACGATGACTCGTGGTTGGAGATTAGAGATGGATGAACCAGCAGTGTTAGGAAGAGTGGCAGTTAATGGTAAAGATCAGTTTATCACTCGTCTGGATAAAAATAGCAATACTGGAGTGGAAGTACGACGTGGCGAAATTGATTTAGTTGCCGATAGTCGCTTAGAACATAATTTGAGTCAATTACCAGCTGTTGGTTGGGATCATGATTTTCAGAAAGTTAGTGCCGTTCTACATTTACCGCCTGGTTGGAGATTATGGAACGCTACTGGAGTAGATAATATTCCAAAAACTTGGTTAAAACGTTGGACATTGCTAGATTTATTTATAGTATTAATAATGGCAGTAGCAGTAAGTAAATTATGGCATTGGCGCTGGGGAATATTAACTTTAGTAACTATGATATTAATTTACCATGAAACTAAAGCTCCGCACTGGATTTGGTTACACATTATTGCTTCTTTAGCTTTATTAAAAGTGTTACCAAGTTTGGGAATTTTTACTCGTTTTATCCGTCTATATCGCAATATTAGTTTAATTGGCTTAATTATTATTATATTACCATTTATGATGCAACAAGTGCGACAGAGTATTTATCCACAATTAGAACGGCCTCATATTAATTTAGAAGAAAATTTTTCATATCCTAATTTTGCTAATCTACCACATGCATATCCTATTCCGACAACAAGTGATATTGCCAGTTCAGCACGACAAAAATTAGCATATAAGCCAATGTTAGAAAATAGCATAAGTGGTTATTCTAAATCCTATTATAAAGAAAAATCACGGAAAAAACTGTTACAAATTGATCCTAATGCCCAAGTTCAAACTGGGCCTGGATTACCGCAATGGAAATGGCAGGGTATAAATATGCGTTGGAGTGGACCAGTACAAAAAAATCAATCCGTAAAATTATGGTTATTATCTCCAACTATCAATAGTTTTTTAGGAATAATGCGTGTGATCTTATTAACTTTATTAACAGTATTCTTTTTATGGATAGCTTGGGGTTCTAAAACTAAATTTAGGTTTAATTTTAAAGGATTTAGTAGTATAGCTATCTTAAGCGTAGGTTTATTCTTACTTTTACCTCTCACTAGTCAAGCTGATGATATGAATAGTTTATTAATTGGTTCAGAAGAAAGCACAGAGGAAATGGAAGAAGAGGAAATGAACGAGTTATTTGAAAAACCTAACGTTATTGCAGATGATTTAGACAAATCGGATAATAATAAAAGTTTAGTTATCAATAATTTTCCACCTCAAAATATGTTAGATGAATTAAAAAAACGTTTAGCAAAACCACCAGAATGTCTGCCTTATTGTGCTAGTTTGCCACGTTTATCAATGGAATTACACCCAGCTCAATTACATATTCGCATGGAACTTCACAGTTTGGCAGATACGGCAATTCCTTTGCCAGGTACTGCTAAACAATGGCTACCAGAACAAGTTTGGCTAAATGGTAAGTCAGCTCAAAGCTTATTAAGGGATAATAATGGTCAATTATGGCTAGATGTTAAACAAGGTATTCATCAAATCCAAATAGTTGGTACTTTACCAAAACGTAATACCATTCAATTAGCATTGCCATTAAGACCTCATTCTGTAACTGTAACAACGAATAATGGTTGGCGAATTGAAGGTCTGCATGAAAATGGAGTTGTAGATAAACAATTACAATTTACTCGTGAACAAGATGATAGTTTAGCTGAATTGGAAATGGGTGAGTTGCCACCATTTGTGCAAATTGAACGAACTTTATTATTGGGTTTAGACTGGCAAATATTAACTCAAGTAATCCGACAAACTGCTTTAGGTAGTGCAATTGTGTTGGAAATTCCATTGTTGGATGGAGAATCGGTGACTAGTGAAAAAATTCGAGTTGCTAATGGTAAAGCTTTAATTAATTTATCTCCAAACCAACAGGAAATTAGTTGGAGTTCCATATTTGATAAACAAAACGATATAACGTTGATTGCTATAAATAATGCTTTTAGTAATGAAGTGTGGCGGTTGGATGCAAGTGCAATATGGCATGTTAAAATTGAAGGAATTCCGGTGATCCAACATCAAAATGACGGACGTTGGTTACCAGAATGGCGACCTTGGCCAAATGAAAAAGTAACTTTACATCTTACTCGTCCAGAAGGTATGAGTGGACAGATAGCAACTATTGATCGCAGTGAATTAGTGATAAACCCAGGCCAACGCACTACTAATAGTATTTTATCATTAAATCTACGAAGTAGTCGTGGAATGCAACATAAGTTAGTTTTACCAGATGATGCTAATTTACAATTAGTTAAAATTAATGATGTAGTGCAACCAGTTCGCCAAGATGGAAGTTCAGTAATTATTCCAATTAACCCTGGTGTCCAAAAAATTGAATTACAGTTTCAACAGCCAACTGGCATGATGAATATTTTTAAAACGCCACAAGTTGAACTTGGTATGGACAGTGTTAACACTAATATTAAGCTTAATATGCCTGAAAGATGGATATTGTTTACGGGTGGTGGTTTAATAGGGCCAGCCGTAATGGTATGGGGATTTTTAATTGTAATAGCTCTAGCAGCATTTGGGTTAGGTAAAGTTACCTTGACTCCGTTAAATACCTTGCATTGGTTATTATTAGGAATAGTGCTAAGTCAAGTAAATATTATAGCATTATTAATAGTAGTAAGTTGGTTTATGACCTTGGGTTTACGCCAAAAAATGTCTATCGAAAATACTAATACATGGAAATTTAATTTGACTCAAATAAGTTTAGTTTTTTTAACGTTAACTACTATGGGTATCATGTTAGCAGCGATTGAACAAGGTTTATTAGGTCATCCAGATATGCACATTGCTGGTAATGGTTCTGATGCTTATTCTTTATTATGGTATGAAGACCGTACTAATGGAACTTTGCCACAAGTATGGGTATTTTCCTTATCTATGTGGGTGTACCGGATAGCTATGTTATTGTGGGCTTTATGGTTATCTTTTGCTTTAGTACGTTGGTTTAGTTGGGGATGGAAATGTTTCAGTAGTGGTGGATTATGGAAAAATACAAAATTTCGGTTTAGAGAATCCGCTCCAATGAAAAAAGCTTGATGATTTGATTGAAAATAGGTGATGGAAAGCTCTATCACTTATTCTCAATAGTTCTACTGAACTTTGTAATTTATAATGATTGGTAAAATTTTGGATAGTGTTAACTCATAATCTGCAATGTAAGATGTGGTGAGGACAAAAATTAACACTAAAGCTTTCTTCTACTTGACGCTGGTGCGTCATGAATGCATTCCCAACGAAGCCGTTGGGAACGAATAAATCATAAACAAAATGGCGAACCCACAGGTTCGCCACTACCATATTGAAATATATTCTGTAGGGGCAGACCTATGTGTCTGTCCTTAAAATCTATAGGTTATGAAAAAAATCACCATTGGATTTGCTTGCTAACAATATTTATAAAGAACTATATGTAATTCTACAATTTGGTTTCAATTGTTCTGACCATAATATTTGAGCTTGATATTGAGACCAATTGAATGCTCGCCAATCTTTATTTATTTGTAAAACAGGCAACTTATTTAAATAGCTCCATAATTGGCAACGTGGTTTTTCTTCGATATATGCTATATTAGCTAATATTACGGGAATTGCATCTGTACTTAAAGAAGCTAGATAAGGAACATCAAAACGTTGTTCAATTTGTAAATTATCTAAATTAAATTCTGCAATTCGAGCATCAGGATTTATAACATGTAATGAGGCTATAAAAAACATGCCGCTTACAATAGCTCCAAAAATAAACTGGGTTCGTTTACCACGTAATACGGTAAAACTAAACCAAATAAATAGTACTATTAGCCATAACATAAAAAAACTGGTATAAAAACGCAACTCGGTAAATCCATAAGCACTGGTATATAAGTACATTCTATGTGCCGCTGAAACCGTTATAGTTATACTCATGATTATCATTATTATGGATAAAGATTGATAAAGTGTTTTTTCAAATTGACTATATGGTCGATATAACCAATGAGTAAATATCAACAAGATTATTACCAATAAAGTCACTGATATCAATTGTATGAATCCACGTTTAGCATATGTAGCATATGTTAATCCATCTGAAGATTGTACTAAAATATCTCCACCAAAAAAATAAGTAAATTGGATTACGATGAAACTTAAAAATAATAAATTAACTGCCCCAAGTATCATTCCAGTTTCAATACAATCAAGTCGCCAAATTGGTAAATATAATTTTTTGGGTTCATCAATTAAACTATTGGTTAACACAGTGCCACGTAATATAGCTATGGAAAACCAACAACATATAATAAATATTGCTCCAAAACGTAATACAGCTTCTTCACTTAATCCCCAATCTAATGAATCATAAACTATTTGCTCAAATCTAGCATCAGAGCCTACCAATAATAATCCAAAAATTAACAACATTGGGATAGTAACCATTAATCCTCTAAAAATGGAATGAACATTTTCTCCCCACCGATTCTCAACTTCATTCCATTGTATATCTTCATGTATTAACTCACGATAACTACGAATACCATATTGAATAGATAATAAAAAATCTTGGAGTATCTGAGAAATTTCAAGATGACGTAACTTTGGTCTAGTACCAGCATTAAAAGCTAGACTAATTGTTAATAGTAATCCTAAATAACTCAAACTATTTAATACTAACGAATCTCTCCAAGTTAAGGATAGAGTGAAAAATATCCCAGTTATTATCAAGATATATTCTCGATAATCCATATATAACTGGCTAAGAATTCTAATAATTAATATAAAAGTGATTAATAATAAACCAAATAGAGTAATATTAAATCCTAAAATCTTGCCATCAAATAAAAATATTCCTATAATTCCCATTAATAAACTAGTTATTAAAATAATTAAGCCAATTATTGTTTGATTGGTTATTTCGGTTTCTAAGTAATTCATAGTAATTCATATATTTTGTGAAATGAATCTAAAGATTGCTTGATAATAGTCAATAATAACTAATTTTTTAGTGCTTTTTAGTACAAAATTTTTACTCATATACTGTTTTTAAATAATAAATCACATTTAGATAATGACCGTTTAAAGCTAAGTATATTAAAAATATAATACCATGTTATAAATAAAAAATTTAGTATAATTCAAATATTAAAACTACATATCATATCACAACTTTAATATCATTAATGATCATAATATTTAATATAAATTTTGCAATAAGCAACTTACATTGTAAAATAGTATTAGAGCGAGTTTTGCTCCAAACTTATATTTTAACAACCCCATATTGATTAAGAGAGATTTATTAATGCGATCCATTTTAAAAACTTTAAGTATTGGTTTAGTTGCAGTTAGTGGTTTGGCTATTAGCAATGTAACAGTTGCTGCTGATGGCGGAACTTTATATACACAAAAATTGTGTAATACTTGTCATGGTGCTGATGCTAAAACTCCAATTCAACCTATTTACCCTAAGTTAGCTGGTCAAAACGCAGAATATCTTGCTGCCCAAACTAAGCATATTAAAGATAAATCACGTAGCAATGGCCAAACTGGAACTATGTTTCCTTTCACAATGAGCCTTAATGATGACGATATAACAGCTATTTCAGGATGGATAGCTGCTCAACCATCTGATGCTAAAGAAGGAGATATTGGTGGAGCATTTGTTGATAAAGGTTGTGTTAAATGTCATGGTGCAGACGGTCAGTCTCAAGGTGCAGAAGCTAAAGGTATAGCTCCTAAATTAGCTGGGCAAAATGCAGAATATATAATTGCTCAAACTAAAGATATTAAAGATGGAAAACGTACTAATGGTAACGCAGCAGAGATGGCTGGACATGCAGATGTTAAAGCTATAACTGAAGCTGATATAAAAGCTGTAGCAGAAGCAATAGCTAAATAAAGTTAGATAATGCTGTGCATATTTTATGCACGGCTATCCAAAACATATGAAAATTTTTGTTATAATAAGCTTATTGTTATTGAATACTGTCTATGCCGCTGGAGACCCTATAGTTGGTAAAACTAAAGCAATTCATTGTATTAGTTGTCATACTATAGATGGTAATAGTAAAATTCCGATATATCCAAAGTTAGCAGGGCAACATGAATTATATCTTATTAAAATTATGAAAGATTATCGAGATAAAGTTAGAGATGTGCCTACAATGTATACGATAGCAAAAAAATATTTTAATGATGATAATGATATTGAAGATTTGGCTGCTCATTTTGCTTCCCAAAAGTCTGATATTTGTATTCAACAACCTCAAACTCCTCAAGTAAAAGCAGGCAGAAGAAAAATTGAATCTTGTGCAGTATGTCATGAACCAGATGGTAATAGCACATTACCTTTTTTCCCAAAACTGGCTGGACAACATAAAACATATTTGATCAAAGCTATGCAGGCTTATAAAAACGGTAGTAGACAAGAATCACAAATGTCTCAAATGGCTTTATTATTTAGTGATGATACTGATATTGAAAATATTGCCGCTTATTTTGCCGCTCAAAAATCTAATACTTGTAAATAATAGTTTAAAAATATTAACAGTTAGCATTTTATAAATAGGAAAATTTTATGGATAAGTTGTATAAATATTGGTTTATCTTGTTATGGTTACCAATGAATATTTCTGCTACTGTATTATGCAATGATTTACGAACCTTACAAACATTCAAAGACCAAGGTAATTATAGAAGTGCATTACAATTGATGGGTAGTTGTTTGACAAAAATTAAGCCACAACCATTGTCAGAAGATTTATTAGCTTTAGATGAAATAATTGAACAAGTATTAGTATTGGATGATGTATCGACATTTGAAGATAGCTATCGTAATTTTCAAAGTGTAATTGAAAACTACTATTATTTACAAGGTTTAGAATTTAAATTTGCTGATTATTTTCAACATCCCAAAAATAAATTATTTCCTAAATTATACAAGGCAGAAGAAAAATATTATTTTTACTATGATACTGGACGTATATTACCATTTTCACGTGGTATTGCCTTAACGAACAAAGCTATTTTATGGAAAAATATTGCAAACAAACCCCAGCGATTATCTTTTGACCAAATAAACAGTATTGCTTTAATTTATGAACGAGGTTTATCTTTAACTGGTTGGAAGTTACGAATTAATAATGATCATGATATTCGTTTGTCAAAAATTTCTGAAAAAGCTATCACAACTTTAGCTAAAGCGATAATCTATTTTATTAATTTTAATCAAATTGGTTCAGAACCAATAAAATTGATTATCCCAGAAAAAGAACAATCCATTTTAGCAGGCTGGATTACTTTATGTAATAATCAAAACGTAAAGCAATCATCAATAACATCATTACAATTATTGGATGCTTGTTTATCTAAATCTGTATCTAATTGTAGTAATTTAGAAATATCAAAAGAAGATAATAAATTATTAAATAAATTGGTAACTCAAATATTTTCTCATCCAGAAAATAAATCAGATAGTTATCGTAATTTTAAGATAGTACTTTCTACTCATTTATTTCGTAATTTAGGTTTTAAATTTGCTGGTAGTAACTTAAAAGCTGATATAAAATTATTCGAATCATCTCGTAATAAAGATGAGCTTTACAAGTTTTATTTTGATACTGGATATATATTATCTAATTCTAGAGGTATTGCATTGACAGATCAAGCCATTATATGGAAAAATTTATTATCTAAATCAATTGACTGGAAAAATATATCAGGTACTACACAGCGTTTGTCTTTTGATGAAATATTTGAAATTAAATTAGTATCTGAGCAAAATCTTAAATTTATTAACACATGGAAACTTAGATTAAATGGAACTCAAGATATAATCTTGTCTAAGTTTACCGATGAAAATGCTAAATTATTTGCATCTGCTATAGTATACTTTATTAACTTTTCTACTGGAAAGAACTTAACATTACAGGTAATGTAATAGACAATCATGGATAATTTGTTTGGTTCTGAAACATATGAATTAATATTTTCACAACGACAGAATATCGAAGTAAATGTTAAGGAAGACGCTGATTTTTTTTTTAGAAAGATTTGCTAGTAAAATGATTTAAATTAGAAAGTTTTGCTAAAATTTTACATGAAATGGGATTTTTTGGAGTAAAATTGCAAATTGTGGAATTGGTTTAGCGCAGCGGTTAAATACGATATAGGTAGGGATTATTCCTTACCTATATGATTGAATTAAAACACATGATTTGGTAATAACTTATTTTCGACCTTTACGAGTTTATATGTAAAAGCTATTATTGACATAATTAATCCTCTTTAAAAGATATCTATCAAAACGATTAGTTCTATTTAATTTCAGAAAGTTCTCCAACCTGAACAGTCATATTTTGTTGTGCTTTCTTATGAGCAGCGATTTGTTCAATTTTATCGTTTTCTACCCAAGCAAATATTGCTAAACACATACCAACTACACCTAAAAATACGATTACATGTTTCATAATAAATTTTCCTTTTATTAAAATAATTCAATGTTATACTATTCAGTTATTAACAATATTAGTATATTAGTATATTCTTAATTTCATTAAAACATTACTTTGTAAACTGTTTATGTCTAGAAAACACTTTGTTGTTAACAAATGTGTCTAAAACAGGATTTGTTTACATTCATTTACAATTTATATTATTTATGACAAAACTACCTGATCACGCTCTGATTGTTGATGATGATTCAGAAATTCGTAATTTATTGCAAAACTACTTAGAAAAAAATAACTTTCGAGTAACATCTGTTAATAATGGTAAAGGCTTATGGAAAATTATTGATGAGAAAAAAGTAGATATAGTAATACTAGATTTAATGTTACCTGGTGAAGACGGCTTAGAAATATGTCGTAATCTACGAGCTCGACATAATATTCCTATAATTATAATAAGTGCTTTTGGGGAAGAAACTGATCGTATTATTGGATTAGAAATGGGAGCTGACGATTATTTACCAAAACCATTTAATCCACGAGAATTATTAGTAAGAATTAAAGTGATTTTACGTAGAAGTCGTACTTTACCAGGCCATGATGAAACAGAATCTAAAACTAAATTATTGTTTTCTGATTGGACATTAAACTTAACTTCTAATCATCTAATTTCACCACAAGGGGTAGTCATTCCTCTGAGTGCTGGAGAGTTTCGTTTATTACGAGTATTTTTAGAGCATCCTAAAAGAGTATTGACACGAGATCAATTATTAGAATTAAGTCAAGGAAGAGAAGCATTAGCTTTTGATAGAAGTGTTGATGTATTAGTAGGACGTTTGCGTCGTCATTTAGGTGAGAATGCTAAACAACCAGAAATTATCCAAACTTCTCGTGGTATTGGCTATAAATTAGCAACAGAGGTAAAATCAGCATGAAAATTTTACCATCATCTTTATTTGGAAGATTAGTTTTAGTATTATTGGTAGGTTTGGTCTTAGCCCAGATATTAAGTACCCTTATCTTATTCAAAGATCGGCATTGGCAAATAGCTAAATTACAAGAAAAACATTTAACTTTACATATGGTTGAAGCCATGCGGATGTTAGATTCCTTGCCTGCCAAGAAACGTAATGAATTATTGGTAATATTAAATACTCTACATTTAAAAGTATCATGGCAAGCAGAACCTTCTCCTGATTGTATACCTGGTAATTATACTCCCAACCTTGAATATATAGTTACTTATTTACATTTTAAAATAGGTAAACGTTCTTTATGTATGGTAGAAAAAAATATTTACTCCGCTAATAATTTATTAAAATCCATGGGTTTAGAAATTAATTTGCATAAGCCATTTTATGCCAATATTCAGTTAAAAGATGGTAATTGGGTAACCTTTGAACACACTCATCCAATAAGAGAAGATATGGCTACTCCTTGGCGACTAATATTATCTTTAGTTGTATTGCTAGGTATTGTACTAGCCTTATCTTTATTAGCTGTCCATTGGGTAACTCGACCTTTAGCTTTTTTAACCGAAGCTGCCGAACATTTAGGTCGCAATATTCATCATCCACCTCTGTCAGAAAATTGCCCAATTGAATTACGCCGAGCTATTCGAGCTTTTAATCAAATGCAAATTAGATTAACTCGTTATTTGGAAGATCGAACTCGAGTTATGATTGCAATTTCTCATGACTTAAAAACTCCTATTACTAGATTAAGATTACGCATAGAACAGTTTGATGATGAAAAAAAACCTTTTATCAGAGATTTAGATGAGATGAAAACTATGATAGATGCGACTCTAGATTTTATGCGAGGATTAAATACTGTGGAAACTTCTCAACCTTTAGATATATTAGCTTTGGTAGAAAGTTTACAAGCTGATTATGAGGAAATGGGCTTACCATTGACAATTACAACCGATTATTCTCCACCGCCTTATCCATCCAATCCACAATCTCTTAAACGTTGTTTAGTAAATTTGCTTGATAATGCTTATAAGTATGCTGAACAGATAACAATTAGTTTAATAACAGAAGATGAACAGTTATATATAATTATCGCTGACCGAGGTCAAGGAATCCCTGAAATAGCGTTAGACACTGTATTTGAGCCATTTTTTCGTTTAGAAAAATCTAGAAATCGTGAGACTGGTGGAACTGGCTTAGGATTGAGTATTGCAAGAAATATTGCTAGAGCTCATGGTGGTGATGTAATTTTACGAAATAGAACTGAAGGTGGTTTAGAAGCTGTGATTAGTTTACCATATTGATTTTGTTAAATTAAAAATTTTACTTTACCAATAAAATAGTTGTATAATTCTTTATCAAAAAGTTAGCGAGATATTAATATGTTTTTAAAAAGAGCACAAATAGAAAAATTTCGGGTTTTGGAGAATGTGGATTTACAGTTTGAGCAGAACTTTATGATAATTTCGGAATATCAAAATGGTAGATAAAAACATTACTCATATTGTTTCCATAAAAGTAGAAAAATTATGGGATGAAACCAATATTAATTGGGAGCTTGATCCTAAAGTTAATATTTTAATTGGGAAAAATGGGACTGGGAAAACCACATTATTGAATTTGTTAGAGGCAACTATAATAGGAACGTTAAATTTTAACGATAGTGAATTTGTATCTATTAAATTATCATTCAACCTAGATAAATATATAACCGTCAATAAAACCAATGATTCATCTGCTTTTACAAAAATACTTAAAGAAAATAAAAATACACAAGAAGAACATTTTGATTTAATACAGAAATTTATTTTATCAGATATAAAAGATAGTAAATTTATTAGTGGTTTTAATATGAATACAAATATGATTTCTGAAAAAGAAGATATGAATGGTTCTAATTTTTCCAAAGTTATAAATTTTTCCAAAATTAGTACATTTGAATTATCATTGAGTGACTTAAAACAAACACAAAACAAACAAAGTTCAAGTATCAGAACAGAGCTTGATATTGTTCTTGCACAATTAATAGATGATTTTAAAGGCTATCAACTTAAATTAAGAAACTTAGAAAAAGATGAAACTGCTGTTTTGGATGAAAAAATAAAAGAACTTTCATCGAAAGATACTGCTAAAAAAGAAGACTTAAATGAGCTTAGAACTTTAATTGTAAAGAAAGAGAAAAAAATAACCGATATATACAAGCAAAAACATGAATTTATAAAGCAAATTGATTTTTTATTTTCTAATTCTGGAAAAAAATTGGAATTTGATAAAGAGAATTCTCTTATTTTTAAGAAAAATGAAAAATATGTAACTCCATATCATCTATCATCAGGAGAAAAACAGTTACTTATTATTTTATTAACAGTAATACTTCAGGAAAATAAACCATGTATTATACTCATGGACGAACCTGAAATTTCTCTCCATTTATCTTGGCAATTAGACCTTATAGATATAATTCAAAATCTTAACCCCAATTGCCAACTTATCATTGTTACCCATTCTCCAGGAGTTTTTACTAAAGGATGGAAAGATAAAATAACTAAAATGGAAGATATTATAACGGAATAAAGTATGGAAGAAAATTTAGACTCTGATTATTGGGAAGCATTTAATATTATTCTTAATAAAGATGTAACAGCCTATGTTGAAGGAATTGATGATGAAGATTTTTGGAGAGATATATTTAGAAAGTACGCACCTTCTTTACAAATTTTATTTTCTTCATATTCTAGAGAACAAAAAACTGGAAAAAAATATGTGTTAAATAAGCAAAATCTAATAAATGCTGGGAAAAGCTTAATCTTATGTGTTGATAGCGATTATGATTATTTAATTGATAATAAAAAACTTTCTAATAAATTTGTATTTCATACCTATGTTAATTCAATTGAAAATTATAAATTATCACCTCAAGGATTACTATCCATAATACAAAAATCATCCAGACCATATGATAAAATAAAAATTTTCCCGTTTGATATTTTTTTAACTGAATATTCAAAATGTATTTATCCTCTTTTTCTATATATATTATATTTTGAAAAAAAGAAATTAAATGATATTGAATCAAGATTAGAATCAATTGAAACTGAATCTCTGCTAACAAACAAGAATTTAAATGAAAAATTAGGGTTACAATCATCACAAGTAAAAAATATATCAGATGATTATATATCTTGTATTGAATTCATTAAAAATAATGTAACAATTTTATTAGCAGAATTAGAAGAAAAATATCCAGAAATAAAAATCAATGATATTGAACAGAATCTTAAATTAAAGAACATATCCAACTCAGAAATATTTTGGTACATTAGGGGGCATTTACTATATAATTCTGTAATAACTATTATTATGCAAAAATTGATTAAAACTTATTGTAAAGACACTAGAGATTGGTATAAAAATAATGATGAAACAAAATTAAAAGAATACAATAATAAAGTAAAAAATACTGATTGGAAAACTCTTTTAGATAATAACCACCTTGATTGTCTAGCATTTAATTGTTGTCCAACGCTTAAATATATTGAACGTGATATAACACAATATATTAAACTCAAAGAGCTTGAATAAATGCAAATAACCCTAACAGAACTAGCAACTAAAATCGGAGCAGAATTAATAGCTTCGGATTCAGCAATAATTACTGGAATTGCACCATTAAATAAAGCTAACCAACAACAAATTAGCTTCTTTTCTAGCAGTAAATACCGCAATGAACTCAGCAAAACCCAAGCTGCGGCTGTAATTTTAACAGAAAAAGATAGAGAATTTTGTAAAATGGCTAAGTTAGTTATGGATAATCCTTATTTAGGTTACGCCAAAGCTGCCGCTCTATTTAATCCCATAATTCCTAAGCCTCCCGGAATCCATCCTAGTGCTTATATTAGTCCAGATGCAATTTTAGATAATAGCGTATATATAGGTCCACAAGTTGTAATTGAAGCTGGGGCTAAAATTGGAAAAGGAGTTGAAATTAATTCTGGTTGCGTCATCGAATCTGAGGTTGAAATTGGTGATAATTGCCAACTAAAAGCTAATGTAACTTTATGTTCAGGAACTAAAATTGGGCAACGAACTATAATTCATCCAGGAGCTGTTATTGGTTCAGATGGATTTGGCAACGCCAATGATAATGGTAAATGGGTCAAAGTTCCGCAACTTGGTGGAGTTGTAATTGGTGATGATGTAGAAATTGGTTCTAATACTACAGTGGATAAAGGTGCATTGGAGGATACCATAATAGCTAATGGAGCTAGACTGGACAATTTAATTCAAATAGCTCATAATGTCCAAATCGGGGAAAATACTGCTATCGCTGGCTGTGTCGGAATTGCTGGTAGCACTAAAATAGGTAAAAATTGTTTAATTGGTGGAGGAGTTGGTATTTCTGGTCATCTGGAAATAGTTGATAATGTTTGTGTTACTGGTGGTTCGATAGTTCTTAGATCAATCAAAAATTCAGGAGTTTATTCTTCGGGAACACCAATTGAAACTAATCAACATTGGCATAGAAATTACCTTAGATTTAAACAACTTAATGAAATGGCTCAACGCTTAAAAGAACTTGGAAAATAATTTATGAATAGTATGGATATCCATCAAGTTTTTAAACATTTACATCATCGTTACCCATTTTTATTGATAGATCGGGTTCTTGATTATGAAGTTGGTGAATACTTGATAGCTATTAAAAACGTTACCTTTAATGAACCATTTTTTCAAGGCCATTTTCCTCATCGACCAGTTATGCCCGGAGTTTTATTAGTTGAAGCAATGGCTCAAGCTACTGGTATATTATCTTTTAAAACCGCAGAATTACAACCAGAAGGTAATTCATTATATTATTTAGTAGGCGTAGATAAAGCTCGTTTTAAGAAACCAGTTGAACCCGGTGACCAATTATTGATTGAGGTTAAATTAACTCGAGTAGTGCGTGGAATTTGGAAATATACTGGCACAACTAAAGTTGATGATAAAATAGTGGCCAGTGCGGATATTATGTGTATGAAAAGAGATATTGAAGATTGATTTCACCTCACGCCCTGATTGATCCCAAAGCAGAACTTGATTCCAATGTGCAAGTTGGTCCATTTTCTGTTATTGATGCCAATGTAAAAATTGCTGCTGGTACTAAAATAGGCTCACATGTAGTAATTAAAGGCCCAACCACAATTGGCTATGATAATAACATTTATCAGTTTGCTTCATTGGGAGAGATTCCACAAGATAAAAAATATGATGATGATGAAGTCACTTATTTAGAAATTGGGAATCGTAATGAAATTCGAGAATACTGTACTATGAATCGTGGTACAGTTCAAGGTGGCCATACTACTCGAATTGGTGATGATAATTGGATCATGGCTTATTGTCATATTGCCCATGACTGTCAAATTGGTAATAATACTATTTTTGCTAACGGTGCATCTTTGGCTGGTCATGTGCAAATTGCTGATCATGTTATTTTAGGTGGTTTTACCTTGGTGCATCAATTTTGCATGATGGGTGAACATAGTTTTTCTGGTGCTAATTCTTTGATTTTTAAAGATGTTCCTCCTTTTGTAACTGTGTGGGGTAATCGTGCTAAAGCTTATGGTATTAACAAGGAAGGCTTGAAACGCAGAGATTTTAGTAATGAATTGATTCAAGTTCTACATCAAGCCTATAAGATAATTTATAAACAACAATTGACTACTGAACAAGCTATTAAAAATTTAATAGAATTAAGCACTAAATATCCGGAAGTTCGTCAATTAACAAATTTTTTACAGAAATCTACTCGTGGAATTGTGCGTTAGATATAATTTAATATTATGTAAAAATTACTTTCTGCATAAATTATGGTTAGTGGAAAATTATATTCCTAAGATTTAACTTAAACTTCCTGCTGGTTAAAAAATTCTTGCAATATCCCATCAAAATTCTTGATTTCAATATATTCTATAAGAGAATACCAATAAAACACATAATTTCAATAGCTTAAATTATAAATAAATAAATATTTTAAACTACTAATATCTATTATCTTGAAAAATATATATTAGTCAACTAATATAGTATTAACTATTCTAAAACTTTTAGTTGTTAAAAAATTTCAATATCACAAGGAGTATAATCATGAAATACTTAAATTTACTCATTTTAATATTATTTAATACAAATTTATATGCAGAAATTACGTTAGATAACACTTTTAATAATAATATTTTAGATGGCCCTGACTATGCGATTGGAGCAGAATTAGGACAACAATATGGAAACAATTTATTTCATAGTTTTTCTGAATTTAGTTTAAATGCTAATGAAAGCGCTACCTTTTCTGGGCCTAATAATATTAATAATATCATTAGCAGAGTTACTGGAGGCTCGATTTCCAATATTGATGGCACATTAACAAATACTATTCCAAATTCTAATTTTTATCTAATTAACCCAGCTGGTCTAATATTTGGTCCAAATGCAGTGTTAGATATGCAAGGTTCTTTTCATGCTAGTAGTGCTGATACCTTATATCTACAAGATGGCGGACAATTTAATGCTATCAATCCAAAAAATAGTAATTTAACTGTCGCTCCAGTAGCAAGTTTTGGTTTCTTAACTAATTCGCCAGCCGCATTATCAATTGAAAATAATAGAAAAATTTCCACTCCAATTGGTGAAACTTTTTCACTTATTGGTGGGGATATTAATATTAATAAAAGTGGAATAACTGCTGCATCTGGAAAAATCAATATTGTAAGTGTTGCTGGTAAAGACAGAATTTCTGCGTTATCACCAATATCTGACCAAGCTGGTAATGTCACAATATATAATTCAATAATTACTGTCAGCGGTGGTAGTGGTTCTGGGGGCATTTTCATTCGAGCTGGAAAGCTATTAATCGAAAATGGTAGCGTAATAGCTGCTAATACTAGAGATGCTAATAATGCTGGGAATATTAATATCCAAGCTGATAAATTTTTATTAACTGAAGCTAGTAGATTGATGAGTTCTACTACTGCTTCTGGTAATGGTGGTAATATTATTCTTAATGTTAAAGGTATTACCGAGTTTTCTGGTGATAAAATTAATGCAAATGGCTCTCTTTCAGCTTCTGGAATCAATGCGTCGGCAAGAAGTAGTGGCAATGCTGGTAAGGTTAATATAGAAACTGGTAGTTTAAAATTAGCTGATGGTGCTTCTATTAATGCTACTGTGTATAGTTCTGGCCAAGGTGGTAATATTTATATTAAAACCACTGAAAATATTGATATTTCTGGTACTGGTAGTGCAAAACAAGGTAGCTCTATTGCAGCAAATACCAGAGGTAAAATAAGCAATGCTGGTACTGGTGGTGAAATTACATTAGAAGCCAAACATATCCGACTTGATGATGGCGCTTTAATAGGTTCTAACGCTATTGGAGCTGGTCAAGGTGGTAAGATCGCAATGAAAGCTGATAGTATTACTTTGACTGGTAATGATAAACGAGGAGTTAATAGTGGAATTTCAAGCATAGCTTATAGTTCTGGTGATGGTGGCACGATCACATTGACAGCCAAACAATTAAATGTTTTAAATGGAACTAATATCAATGCTTTGAGCGGTGGAACTGGTCAAGGTGGTAATATTAGTATTCAGGTTGATAATTTAAAACTAGAAGGTATCAATGCCGCAAAAAATGGTAGTAAAATATCAGCAAACGCTCAAGGCAATACAATAAATGCCGGTAATGGTGGTACGATTAAAATATCGGCTAAAAATCTTCAATTATTAGATGGAGCTCAAATAGGAACTACTACTTTTGGCCCTGGACAAGGTGGAATTATTACGATTGATGTAGAAACAGCTAATATTTCTGGTAAAGATCAAAGCGAAAATGGTTATAGTAGTGGTATTCTTACTGAATCAGCAACTGAAGAAAGTGGTAATGCTGGGACTATTATATTAACAGCAAATAGCTTAAATTTGGATGCCAATGCTTTGATAGCTGCTGAAACTTTTGGAACAGGAACAGGTGGCAATATAACTATACAAACAGAAACTCTACGTTTAAATAATAACAGTCTTATAAGTGCTCGTAGTGAAGGTTCTGGTAATGCTGGTCAAATTCAATTAACAGTTGGTAATAAATTATATCTAACTGATAGTATTATTGAAACGTCAGCTATTCAGGCTGATGGTGGTAATATGTCTATAAATTCACAGGGTTATGTTTATCTATCTAATAGCCAAATTTCTACTAGTGTAAATGAAAATTTTGGTAATGGTGGTAATATAACTTTACGACCAGAATTTATAGTATTAAATAAAGGTAAAATTTTTGCCAAAGCAAAGCAGGGAGCTGGTGGCAATATTAATGTTCTAACTAATGGAATTTATAATTTCAATATGCTGGCAATTTCAGATGTTATTAGTGCATCCTCAGAATTTGGGTTAGATGGCATAGTAGCTATTGATACTCCAGATGAAAATTCGGCTGAAAGTTTATATATAATGTCAACGAATTTTTCTGATGCGAGTGGATTACTTAATACACCTTGCGGTCATCGGATTGCTACTAACTTAAGTAGTTTTATAGTTAAAGTCAGTGAGGGAACTCCATCATCATTTGCTGATTATTTACCAAGTGGCCCATTATTGGCTGAACAATTAGACCTAAAAGCCCAACTATCTATGAACTGGACACCACCAACCAATATATATAAAGTTAAATCTTCTTGTACTTTATCTGGAAAACAGTTAATTATTTAATAATATTTACTGTATTGAAAACTGAGTTCGATGTAAAAATATAATAATTCTTAATTAAATTATTCAATGTCGAACTCAGATTATTAGACTAGCAAAATTTTTTTTAAAGGTAGGTCAGTAATTATATAATGAATGAATCCACAAAACAGAAATTAATAGCTCAATTTAATCAATATTTAGAATCCGAAATAATAGAAACAACAACTCAACAACCTGATTTATTTTCCTTATTTACTGAACTAGCTGCATTACGCAATGAAGTTAAATTGGAATCAAGACAAGTTAAGAATGCTTTAGAAATATTTCAAACAACGTTTACAACTATGGAAGATTCCCATAAACAGATTAGCTCTGAGTTAACCCGTTGTAGAGAAGCTCAAACCGTTCAACGTAATGAAACAATTCGTACTATGTTATTAGCTTATTTAGAAACCTATGATCGAATTAAAGCCAGTGTAACAATTTTAAATGCTTACAAATTACCAATTTTGCAGTATTTTCGTAAGCAAGAAATAAATTTAATTCAAGGTTTACAAACAGGTCAAGCTATAACATTAAGACGGTTTGAGCAATTTTTAGAAGAGTATCAAGTACAATCAATTAAAACATTACATCAACCTCTTAATCCACATTATATGCGAGTCATTGAAATAGACCAGCTACCAAATATAAAAAATGGCATTGTGACAGAGGAATTACGCACTGGTTTTCTTTGGAAAAATGAGATTCTACGACCAGCTGAAGTTAAAGTAAATAAAATTTCTTAACATTATTTTTTCCTAATTAATTCATAAGTATCTAAATAATTTTGTCCAGAACGATGCCAAGAGAAATTATATTGCATACCTTGAATTATTAGTTTTCTAAATTGGTCTGGATAATTATGCCATAAACCAATCGCTCGTTGCATCGCTGATTCAAGCCCCACATAATCGGCTTCATGGAATACATAACCATTCCGAGCTGTAAGTGCTTTATATGAATAATCACGATCAAAAATAGTATCAGCAAGTCCTCCAACTGAACGTACAATTGGCACAGTACCATATCGTAAAGCAATCATTTGGGCTAATCCGCAAGGCTCATACATGCTTGGCATAATAATCATATCCGCACCAGCATAAATTAAATGAGCTAACTCTTCGTTAAAACCAATTTCTAAATGACAATCTTCATTATTATTAAATTCTTCTTTTATCTGTAAAAATTCATTATTAATACTAGTTTCTGGACTTGATCCTAATAAGATAAATTGAGCGTCATTTTTAAGAGCATAGTCCATACCGTAACGGATTAAATGGACTCCTTTCTGGACATCTAAACGACCTATATAAGCAATTATTGGTTTATATTGTTTGCGTAATAATAGCTTATCGCATAACACATTTTTATTAGCATATTTTCCTTCTAAATCAGTTATATTATAGTAGTGAGGAATTAATGGGTCTATCTCTGGATTCCAAACTTCGTAATCTAACCCATTAAGAATTCCGTCAAATTTATTTTGATGCACATGCAAAGTATCACTCATTCCATAGCCTTGATCAGTATGACAGGCTTCCCAAGCATGTCTTGGCGATACTGTCGTCACATAGTTAGAATAAACGATGCCAGCCTTCATAAAGTTCAACGCCCCTGAATGGGTATTATCTTGTAAACGGTGATGATTATGATAATATTCAGGCCGATCTAACTTAGTAACTGATAGAATATCTGATCCAGTAATACCTTGATATCTAAAGTTATGAATACTATAACAAACTCTAGAATGTGTCATACCTTGCTGCTGATACATTTCAAATAATAAAACCGGTATTAAGCCAGTTTGCCAATCGTGACAATGAATAACGTCTGGATGTCTATTAGTTTTCAACATAAACTCTAATGTTGCTTTACTAAAAAAAGCAAATCGCATAGCATCATCATGAAAACCATAGTATTGGTCACGATTAAAAAAATTATCGGGAGAATGAGGTTCAATAAAAAAACAATTACGGCCATCAACCATACCAAACCATACTGTACAATTAATTGTTCCAGTTCCCCAAGAAACATATAAATCATGATAAACAATTTGTAGTCCCCAAACATGATCATAACGCATACAATCATATTTTGGTAAAATAATTTCTACTTGATTACCACGAATTTCTAGTTCTCTGCTAAGACCATAAACGACATCGGCAAGACCGCCAACTTTAGACACCGGTGCACATTCAGATGCTACCATAATGATGTACATTTTTATTCTCCTTTGTTAATTTTTCAATATTTGAAAAATAGTCCGCCTCAAACCGTTATCGTATATATTTCTAATTGTTTGTTTTAACAATCAGCAATATCTAGTATGGTGTATAATCGAAGCGTCATACACCTAAACTCAATTCTGTTCAATTAATATTTATTTAGATTTATAATATTATATCCTATTATCAGTTACAAAGTAAGTTTTCCAAATCGGTTTTTTTAATTTATAATAAAATGATTATGGCCAATATTTTTATACATTAAAAAAACAATAGCATAATATTTAATTATGTCGATATAAATAATAAGGAAACAATAGTGTTATCGAAAGAAAATATTTTAAAAAGAGCTTTAGTTGGATTCGGATTTAATCCATATTTCCTGCGGAGTTTGAGAGGTGATAAAAGTATGCGGGATACAGTTTATTCGAGGGAACGTTGTTATAGTTTTTTAGATGAGAATTCTAAAACATTATTTCAAGTTTTTTCCCACTTACTATTGAATACAGGTGTACATCGATTAGATATTGGATTTAATAATTCACAAGTGGACACTTTTTCTGTTTTTGACCCATTAAATATGGAAATCCATACAGCCCGAAATTTATTAGACGATGAATATTTAGAAACTAGTTTTCCATTAGTTAGTTTAGACGAAAAAGATGCTTTTATTAAGAGATTTTATCAACAAGTTTTACCTAGAGATGAAATTTTTATGAAATTATCGGAAGATTGGCAAGAAAATTTTCGGTATCGTAATCAAGAAATGAAAGAATTAACTAATATTAAACAACTTAGTTATTTATTAGAAACTTTACCCAAACTACGAGATTTAGATGGTTATTATCTGAGAGTAGCTAATATAAGTCTATTTAATAGCTCAGTATCATTATCATTTAATTGTGATGGGACCCAAATTTTAGCACATAATTCTTTTGCTGATTTTATTGAAGAAAATATTGATTAGTTTTTATAGTAATTCTTAATTATGAATGCTTAATGCTTAATTAACTGAATTTATTGTAGGATGTAATGAGTTTACGAATTACATCTTGATACAATTCATTTAACCCGTTAAATCTTATTCAAACGTTTTTCACAAATCCCATTTGTATATCTAAAAATGAATCTGATATAATTTGATTAGTTTTTAGGACTACCTATTATTTTAATCACTAAAACCAACTATACATCGTTTCCTAAATAATGAAATATAGCTAAGTATGATTTTATTATCGACATGAAATTTACCAAAGCTATACAGTTAATTACGGACTGTAGGATGTAATTAGTTTACGAATTACATATTTCAAGTTGCGTTAACACGATTGATGCAATTCCCTTCATTCATTGCATCCTACATATATCCTTATTTAGGAATGATGTCTAATAGTTAATAAATTTAAAGGATAAGTTATGCCATTAATTGTGCAAAAATATGGAGGCACATCAGTAGGTTCAACTGAACGAATTATGGCTGTTGCTAAAAAAATTATAGCAGCCAAATCACAAGGTAATGATATTGTTGTAGTAGTCTCTGCTATGAGTGGAGAAACTAATCGTTTAGTAAATCTCGCTAAAGAAATTGCCGAACCACCTAATGCTCGTGAATTTGATGTTTTGTTAGCAACTGGTGAGCAGGTTACTATCAGCTTGTTAAGTATGGCTCTTACAGAACAAGGGTGTCCGGCTCGTTCTTATACTGGAGGACAAGTATCTATTTTAACTGATAATACTCATAATAAAGCTCGTATTCTTGAGATTAACGATCAGAAAATTCGTAATGATTTGAATCAAGGTAAAGTAGTGGTAGTGGCTGGTTTTCAAGGAGTTGATGCTGATAATAATATTACTACTTTAGGTCGTGGTGGTTCAGATACTACTGCAGTTGCATTAGCAGCAGCCTTAAAAGCAGATGAATGTCAGATTTATACTGATGTTGATGGAGTTTATACAACTGATCCTCGAGTTGTTCCGGACGCACGTCGGCTTGAACAGATTTGTTTTGAAGAAATGTTAGAAATGGCCAGTTTAGGATCAAAAGTATTACAAATTCGCTCAGTAGAATTTGCAAGTAAATATAATGTGCCATTACGAGTATTATCTTCGTTTGAAGATGGGCCTGGTACATTAATTACGATGGAGAATAATAAGATGGAAAAAGCTTTAATTTCAGGTATAGCATTTAGTCGTGATGAAGCAAAATTAACCTTGGTAGGAGTAAAAGATAGACCAGGTATTGCAGCTCATATTTTGACTCCTATTTCGGAAGCAAATGTTGAAGTTGATATGATTATCCAAAATAAAGGAGAGAATAATACCACTGATTTTACCTTTACAGTGCATCGTAATGACTATACTAAGGCCTTAAACATATTAAATGATTTAAAGGAATTAGAGACTAAGGAAATATTAGGAGACGATAAAATCGTCAAAATTTCACTGGTTGGAGTTGGAATGCGTTCTCATGCTGGTATTGCTACTACGATGTTCAGAATTTTAGCTGATGAAGGCATTAATATCCAGATGATTTCTACTTCGGAAATTAAGATTTCGGTAATTATTAACGAGAAATATTTAGAGTTAGGAGTAAGGTCTTTGCATACTGCTTTTGGTTTAGAAGAGGCACAAAAACCTGCTTAGGATCAAGATATTTTTATTAAAGCATGTTAAAATGCGTTTGATGCCTCAATAAGTTTGAAATAAAGGAGAAAATCTATGTTGATTTTGACAAGGCGTGTTGGTGAATCGCTTATGATAGGTGACGATGTAGTGGTTACTGTATTAGGAGTTAAAGGTAATCAAGTAAGAATAGGAGTTAACGCACCAAAGGATATCGCTGTTCATCGTGAAGAAGTTTATCATCGTATTCAACAAGAAAAATTTCAAAATGATGATCCAGTAGATTACGATTATTGAGGTATAATTTAGAACATAAATTGTGGATTATTAGCCATTAATAATTCACAATTTATATCTAATCAAATATTTTCCTAAACTTTTCATATAATTCCACTTTCATAATGGAATGCCATCTTTTGTGTCTTCAATATCCATCTTTCCTAAATAGTTTAAAGTTTTTTATACAGAATATTTAACTATTTACAAATAAATTATACTTTGGAAAAAACCTTATGCAAACTAACATTTACGATAAAATTCCTTATACTAAAAATATTTACCAACAATCTCAGCCTAATTATATAGCAACTGCCGCCACATTATTTGGTATGCAGCCACCTACAGTAGCAACTTGTAAAGTATTGGAATTAGGTTGTGCTAGTGGTATCAACACTATTGCAATGGCTCAAGACATTCCGAACGGACAGTTTGTCGGGATTGATTATTCTACGGTTCAAATTAAAGAAGGCAATGCAAATATTGACCAGTTAGGATTAAAGAATATTACTTTGAAAGCAATGGATTTTGATGGTATTACAACAGATTTAGGTAAGTTTGATTATATTGTGGCACATGGAATTTATTCATGGATATCGCCAGTTTTACAAGATAGGCTTATGCAAATTTGCCAACAGTATTTACAACCTAATGGAATCGCTTATATTAGCTATAATACCTATCCGGGTTGGCATAATGACCATATGTTACGTAAGATGATGCTATATCGTACTAAACATTTGTCCGACTCACAAGCAAAACTTGAAACAGCGAAAGAACTGCTTGATTTTTTTATAAAAACTATCAAGAATAAATATGACTCTTATAGCCTATCGCTTAGAAAAGAACTTGAATACATAAATAAATTAGATGATCATTATTTAGTTCATGAATATTTGGAAGAATATAATGAACCAATATTATTTACCGAATTTATTGAAAAATCTAACAAATATAATCTGCAATATATTACCGATATGCGGACTCCTTTTGTAGCAACCGAAAATTTTTCTTTCCAAGATTCTTTACAATTTGACTTGATTGAAACAGAACAATATTTTGATTTTTTACGCAATACAGCATTTCGGGAAACTTTATTATGTCATCAAGATATTAATTTAAATAGAAGTTTATCATCAATTGAGAATTTATATATTGCAGCTCCACTAAAATCATCTGCCCAAAGTGAAGATACAAAACCAGATGAATTATTTACTAAATTCACTAATTTAGATGGAGAAACTGTGCTTTCAGTAACATCACCATTATTGAAAGCTGTCTGTTTATGCCTTGGTGAAGCATGGCCACAAAATTTATCTTTCGATGATTTAATGCAACAAGTTCAAAAATTACTGACAATGATGGATAAAGATACTGTCATTTCAACCGCAGATGTGGATGAAGTAAAAACTATGTTACGAGATTTTTATTTAAAAAATATAGTTGAGTTATCTGTTTATCCACCAAAATTTACCTTAAAAATCAATGAATTTCCTATAGCTAGTTCCATAGCTCGTTTACAAAGTCAATCTAGTAAACAGGTAACTAATTTACGTTACGAGGTTTTTACACTTAATTTTGCCACTAGAGATATTTTGCAACATTTAGATGGCAAACATAATATGGATTTATTATTACAAGTAGTGCAGAAAAGCATTGATAATGGGGATTTAATTTTATATCGTGGTAAAGATAAACCAGAAAATGTGGATACCGAAGAACTGCAAAATTATTTATTTAAACACATTGAAAATATCTTACAAGATATAGCTAAGAAAGCTTACTTAATTGGATAATTATATAAATTCAAATCGTTAAGTAATAATATTTAACATAAAGATTGACGAGTTATCCACTTCTCTATAAACTACCTTTCCAATATCATACAAATCAATAGAAAAAATGGATTTTTTAATAGTAGGATTAGGTAATCCTGGTATCCGTTACGTGAATACTCGTCATAATGCTGGGTTTTGGCTAGTTGATCAAATAGCTGGTTCGGAACAATTTCGCACTGAGACTAAATTTCATGGACAGATATGTCGAGTTCAGCTTGCTTCCAGCAATTGTTGGCTTCTTAAACCAAACACTTTTATGAATAATAGTGGGCAGGCAGTAGTCGCTTTGGCAAATTATTATAAGATTATGATTAATAAAATTTTAATAATTCATGATGATTTAGATTTTCCGTCTGGAATAATACGCTTAAAAAAAGGTGGTAGTGATGGTAAACATAATGGATTAAAAAGCATTATTTCTCACCTTGGAAGTAATGATTTTTTACGATTACGAGTAGGAATTGGACATCCTGGACGAGGAAATGATGTAAGCAATTATGTGTTGAACAATCCTAGTCGTGATGAACATATTGAAATCACTGCTAAAATGGATTTGGCTTTACAGATTATTCCTTTGATAGTTGAGGAACAGTTAGAAAAAGCTATGCAACAATTACATAGTTCCTAGGGTGTGTATAGCAATTCTTAATTACATTCAAAATAAATTACTTATATACTATAGTTTATCCAATCGAAATATGCTATAATTATATGTTTTTATAATCAATATAGCTAAATATTATGAGTCAAAAAACGACTATTATTGTATCTTTGTTAGTGTTGCTTGGAATTGCTTTTGGAGTTGTTGGTTGGTTTTTTCCACGTCCAACTGTTCCAGTAGAATTACAAGCCATACTACGTCCAGATTCAAAACCATTACATGAATTTTCTCTTATTGACCAAAATAAAAATGTTTTTAATCTAGAAAGTTTTAAGGATAAATGGACTTTACTTTTTTTCGGCTATACTTTTTGCCCAGATATATGTCCAACTACACTTACTGTATTAAAACAATTTTATGATAAATTAGAACCACAAGTTTTAGCAAATACTCAAGTAGTTTTTGTATCAGTAGACCCAGAACGTGATACACCAGAACATATTGCTAAATATGTTGCTTATTTCAATAAAGATTTTATTGGTGTAACTGGAGAAGTTACTGAAATAAATAAATTAGCTTTACAAAATGGAGCTGGATATATAAAAGGTTCTTCTCCTAATGATGACAATAGTAATTATCAGATTAGTCATACCAGTACTATATTTCTTATTAACCCTAAAATGGAACTACATGCTGGATTTTCTCAACCTCATATTGCAGAAGTTATTTCTGAACAGTATAATTTGATTCGTAATCTTTATTAATTTAAATCATTGCATTTATTTTTAATAAACATTAGTATATATCTTAAACCAAGTTTGAACTTATTTATAACTTAATTTGTGGAAATTCATTTAATGAGATTACTAAAATTTTTGCTAGTACTTGCTATTTCATTCAGTCAAATTGCTTGGGCTGAATCAGTACAAATAAGTGAACAGTGGGTACGAGAAGCTCCACCTAATGCCAAGGTATTAGCAGCTTTTATGCTCATAGACAACCAATCAGCAGAATCCCAAACCATTATTTCAGTAACAAGTCCTGATTTCGGTACAATAGAAATTCATCAAACTGTTGAACATGATGGTATGATGCATATGAAAAAACAAGAACAGCTAATTATTAATTCTAAACAACAAGTAATATTAAAACCAGGTAGTTATCACTTGATGTTAATGCAACCAAAACGTCAATTAACAGCTGGTGATGAAGTAGATTTAACGCTAAAATTTGCTAGTGATGAAGAGTTAATTATCAAAGTTCCAGTACGAAAATCTTCTGCCAGTGAAAAACCAGTTCACCACCATCACTAATGATTATTTCCACCACAGCAGCCATGGAAGAGTTAGGTGGTAAATTAGCCAACTCATACCTTGGTAGACAAGGTGTTATACATCTCTGTGGTGATTTAGGTACTGGTAAAACTACATTTGTCCGAGGGTTTTTGCGTACTTTAGGGTATCAAGGTATTGTAAAGAGTCCTACTTATACAATAGTTGAACCCTATTTATTTGATAAACATACTATTTATCATTTTGATTTGTATCGTTTAGGTGAACCAGAAGAATTAGAATATCTAGGTATTCGTGATTATTTAGATGCTATTTGTTTAATTGAATGGCCAGAAATAGGTAGGGATTTCACTCCTAAACCAGATATACAAATCAATATATCCCATCATAAAACAGCCCGAATTTTAGAAATACAAACTCATACAGAACATGGACGTATGTTATATAATGAGATGTAGTTTTTGATTTAATTCTTAATTAGATATCTTTCCTAAATAAGAGTATATAAATGTAGGATGCAATGAACGAAGTGAATTGCATCAAGATGTAATTCGTAAACTCATTACATCCTACATAAAATTAGTTGCTGGTTGTTTCGGGAATGGAGCATAGCGGATTTCCCGAAACCTTAAGTAATTTCCTCCTTTAGAAATTTACATATTTTTTCATAATAATTATTTATAATATAACCAATACTTTAAGTACCAATAGTATCTGTAGTAATTGCATTAGTTAAATTCGTATTAGTTAAATTCGTACCAGTTAAATCAGCTCGACTTAAATCAGCATCAGTTAAATTAGCATTAGTTAAATTAGATTCAGTCAAATCTGCTCCGCTTAAATTACTTTTTGTTAAATTAGTTTCACTAAGATTAGTTTTATATAAATCTGCCCACCTTAAATCTGTATCAACTAATATAGCACCTTGCAAATTAGCTTCACTTAAATCAGCTTCACTTAAATCAGCTTCACTTAAATCGGCCTCCCTCAAATCAGCTTTTCTTAAATCAGCACTATTTAAATCAGCACAGCGTAAATCTACCCCACTTAAATTAGCTCCACTTAAATTAGCTCCAAACAAAAAAGAACGGCTTAAATCAGCACCTCGTAAATTAGCATCTTTTAAAGTTGCATTATTAAAATCCATTTCACTTAAGTCGCAACCTTGACATTCATTGCTATTTTTTAGTTTTTCAACATTCGTCATAATAATTTCCAGTATTAAAAATTTATCAATTTTAAAACTACACTTGCACCTTAGGTAGACATTATGGCAAAATTTATGCTAATAAAAAATGTTAAATTGAGGCTATAAATATTGATATTTTCTCATAGATTAGAAAGGAACCCAAAAATATGAAATCCCTGCCAATCTTCAGGAGAAATTTCGCTCATGGCGTTCATCCTGGTGATCATACCGAACAAACAGTACATTTGTCTATTCAAAGAATACCTTTTTATAGTCATTACATTCTACCGCTCGGACAACATTTAGGAGCTCCAGCTCGTGCTATAGTTAAAATTGGTGAACGAGTGCAACGTGGACAATTAATTGCTAAACCTGGTGCATTTGTCTCCACTTCATTACATAGTCCCATAACAGGTTGGGTGAGAGCAATAGCTCCACGTCATTATCCTGGTGGAAAATTACAACCTGCTATAGAAATTGAGGCTGATCCATATGCTACTCAACGTTTTGAATCTAAACCTGCTATAGACTGGGAAAATTTATCCAGTGAAGATTTTATTAATCATATTCAACAAGCTGGTATTGTTGGTTTAGGTGGAGCAGCATTTCCATCCCATGTTAAATATTCAGTACCAGAAAATATACATATTAAACATTTAGTTGTTAATGGTGCAGAATGTGAGCCATATCTAACGAACGATCATAGATTAATGTTAGAACGTCCGGAAACTGTGTTACAAGGCGTAGAAATTATTCGTAAAAAAATTGGGGCAGAATTAGCAACCATAGGAGTAGAATCTAATAAAGCCAATGCTATTAAAGTTTTAAATTCTCATATAAAACCATATCCAAATATTAAAGTAGTAGCATTACGAGTAAAATATCCGCAAGGAGCAGAAAAAATGCTAATAAAATCATTATTTGGCATAGAAGTTCCTGCTGGGCGTTTACCACGAGATATTGGCATAACTGTTAATAACGTTGGAACTCTTGTTGCTGTTGCTGATTATTTTCTTACTGGTATGCCACTTATTGAACGTATTGTTACTGTATCTGGCCCAGGAATTAGTCAACCAGCTAACTTAATTGTACCATTAGGAACACCAATCCGTGAGGTATTACGTTTTTGTGGAGGTTTAAAAGAAACTACTCGTGAAGTAATTATGGGTGGACCAATGATGGGAATGCCACTTTCTAGTTTAGATGTGCCTATTTTAAAAGGTAGTTCTGGAATATTAGCTTTTACTGCAACTGAAACTGGTAAACCACAGGAATATTCTTGCATTCGTTGTGGTCGTTGTGTAGAAGCCTGTCCACATTTTTTAAACCCTTCGCATCTAGCGAAACTGGCAAAAGTTAGATGGTATGAAGAAATGGCAAAGCATAAGGCAATGGATTGTGTCGAATGTGGAGCTTGTACTTTTTCTTGTCCATCTGGAATTCCAATCGTACATTTAATTAAAGTTGGAAAAACTGAAATTCGTAAAGAAAAAATTAAATATACTTAAATCTTTGTAATTATTAAAAGTCTTATTAAACGAGGCTTTTAATATTCTACCAAATTTTCTCACTAAAAATAATAATTAAAACCATTGAATATAAAAACAAGCCTGTTTAATTTGGTCAAAAAATTTTGGCTGGTAGCTTTTTTGATCTGTAGTTCTATTTTCATCCTAAATTATTTACTTGAACAAATAGCGCATGTTTCAAAACCACTCTATTTTTCATGGATATTCTTCTTTTTGACGATTTTTCTCACTATTTTATTCTGGATTACAGCTAGTTTTACCTGGAAATATTTACTGTTAATTACTTCTAATGTTTCTATTTCTCTTTTTCAAGGTTTTTCTCAATTAGTGCTTGTTAGTGTTGGTAAATATATACCAGGGAAAATTTGGGGAATGATAGCTCGTGGTGCTCAATTAAAAGAACTTAAGATTGATGTTAAAAAAATTTTTGTCATAAGTATTCAAGAACAGATATTACTAATACATGCAAGTGTAGTTGTAAGTTCTATAACCATTGTATTTTTAATAGAAACAAAGTGGATTTATATACTCATAATTATAATTTTATTAAGTGGATTTATAGGAAGATATATTCAACTTTTTTTAATTAAAACATATAACTTTTTAATGAATTATTTTGAAAAAAATATATTAGAAATAGAAGAAATAATAACCCAGCGTAATTATCTTCGTTTATTAATTTTTTATATGATGATCTGGATTTTATCTGGTTGTATTTTCAGTGGAATATATTTTATTTTTATGACCCAAAATGAATTTAATCTAACAATAATCGTTTGGCTGATTTTAGCCAATACAATAAGCATAACAGTAGGATTTTTCGCATTTTTTACACCTGCTGGTATAGGAGTAAGAGAATCAATATCTAGCATTATTTTGTCACAAATTATGCCATTAGAACAAGCAATTTTTCTAAGTTTATTATTTCGTATGTGGACTGTTTTAACAGAATTAGGTTTAGGAGTAATTATAGGCTATCTTTTGGGAAAAAATATTTTCAAAAAAACCTCTATCAAATAATTTTATTCTCTATATTGATACCAATAGACATCTTACCTAAATGAGGTTAAATAAATGTAGGATGCAATGAACGAAGTGAATTGCATCAATCGTGTTAATGCAACTTGAAAGATGTAATTCGTAAACTCATTACATCCTACATAAAATC
>DAOUSL010000275.1 GCA_030627235.1 Thioploca sp. | reverse complement strand
ATGATCCGCGTGTGTTGCGTATTTTTTTGCCTACTTGTAATACTAAAGAAGTGTTTGATTTTTTTGGTGAGGTGGTTGGTGAATTTTTGGTTGAGGCGAATGAGGTGGAGAGTTTGTTGTCTTTTAAAAATTCGGAAAGTGGACTTGAGGCTAAGACATTTCATATTCAGGGATGAATTATGTTAATGATTCGTGAGGAACAAATGTCGGCTTTGAGTCAAGCAATGCTCAAAAAATTTGAAAAAACTATAGCTATTCACCTAAATATAAATTTTCAGGATGAAACAAAAAAAATTCCTGATGATGAATTAAGCATTCTCATCCAAAAGGGTATTAAACAAGCTGAACACTATCAAATAGTGCTTGAATATGATGTCCAACGTTATCTTGAATTTGTAATTACATATGGTCAAAACTTTGAGAAAACTCCTAATACAGTATGGACTAGTAAAATTCTTCATAATAAAGAATTAAATGGTACTGTTAAAATGAATTTAATTGACGAACATGAATTAGAGATGATGAGAAATTTAGTATGAGTAGACGTGCTAAAAGACCTTTAAATCAAATAGGCGTAAAAAAGGCTAATGCTGATTTTTATGCGAAATATCCTAATATGAGAGGGAAATCTCTCAATGCTTCTATGCGTAGAGAATGGATGGATTCATACATAAAGCATGGAAGTGAAATAGAAACTCAAAAAAATACGCTACCTAAAAAGAAACCTAATACAATAGTACAACAATGTCCACCTTCACCTAAACCAATAACTTTGAATAAATGTGACGAGATAAAAAAACATGTTAATGAGGGAGATATTGTGTTAAGAGGAGAGCAAGGTGATAGTGAATCGGAGTTTTTTGCAAAAGTTAGCAATTGTGATTTTAGTCATGCTGGTATTGTGGCGCGCGATAGTAAAGGGGATTTAGTTGTTGATGCTTATCTAGGACGTGGTGTAGATAATAAAAATGCAGTCGCTCATAGTGTGGATGATTTTTTTTGTGGACATAAGGCAACACAAGGTTTGGTATCTCGTCCGAAAGATTGTGTTGCTAGTAAAAAAGCAGCAGAATGGGCAATGAAGCAAACTGAAGACCCTGATTATACTTTTGATTTGTTTGATCCATGGAATAAAGATAAAAAAAGTTTATATTGTTCGGATTTTGTTCATCAGTCTTATCAAAATGCTGGACTTGATTTAGTACCTAATAAAATGGATTTTCTTAGTCCAGCTAATAAAGCGAATACATTAAAAGAAGCACGAAATTTTGACAAAAAAGGATATTTATTATCAGATGCAAAATTAAAAAAACATTTATTACAAAAAACTGGAGGTAGTAGTGAATATATTACCCCCTATCAAGTAGCAGATAATCTTAATACTAAAACTGTCGTTAATTTTGCTAAATAACCCCCTAATTTATAAATATTAAAAAATTAAGGTTAAATAATGCCAGCTAATTCATCTAAAATAATTGATGCCAAACAATTTTGGGAATTATATTTTCATAATAAATTTCTCAGGTTAGAACGTCACCCTGATAAATATATTGGTGAAGTATTTGATAAAACTTCATCATCTGGTAAGGGGTTATTTGATAACAACCGAATCTTTGTGGAAGTAAATATGGATGATTTACGTGTTTATGATTATGAAACAGACGGGCGTTTTACACAATTAATTAAAAGACCAGTTAAAGCAGACGATGCCGTACAAGCAATTATTAACCAATCTTATCCTTATCGTGATGCTGCTCCATTCGGCAAAGAGCGTATGTCTGAATTATTTTTACAGATGTATCCATCTGAACTGAAAATAGATTCTCTCGAAATTTTAGAAGGAACGACATTTGCGTTAGCTAATGAATATAATCAAGATTTATCCCAACCTTTGGCAGGACATGCTTGGTTGTTGGGTGAGTTTCGACAACGTTCTAGTACAAAAGCATTACTTAATATCATTCACTATGCTCCCTTTGTGTCCTCAGCTCAATATCATCTACCTTTTACACCAATAGATGTTGCATTTTCAGCTCTTTGGAAGATAAATGATAAATTTGCTTTGTGGGATTTATTGAAACTATTACCTAGCACAGATGATTCGGGTAAACGAAAGATCATTCCATTGTTTGAACGATTATTATCAACCAACGTATTACTTAGCTTAACACAGCACGATGATAATTATTATGAAACCAAATTTTGGGAAAATTATTTGCTTCCAATGAAAGATTTTAGTGAACGTGATTGGGATTCTTATGATGCAAATTCACTATTTTGGGAGCTTCGTTATTTATCTGCGATACGATTACCTTTGAATAAAACTGATATATTGAATAAGTTAATCTCGGATGAAGTAAGTATTGTGTCAGATATTGCACGGAAACGTCTTGCAACTTAAATACAAATATAGCTATCACACTACAATAAGGTATAATTAGTGTTAAAAATCACTGCATATCAAATGGATGCTTTCAAAAAAGCACAATTTCAGGATTTTTCTAAGCGTGTTTTAATTCACCTTGAGAAAGAAGGGCTTGCCGATTCTTTACCCGATAACAAACTCAATTTTGTAAATGAACAATTGTTTTTATTGCGTGAAAAAACAGGATTAGATTCAGAACAACATTTAGTTGATATGCTGAATATATTATTATTGCAAGGTGTTTCTTTTTTTAATCGAATAGAGGCTAAAATGATTATTGATAATCCTATTTTATCAAATCAAAAGAAATGTCAACAACTAAAAGGACTCGTTAATGAATGATAAATTTAGCTCTAATTGCTCTGTAGATAACACTATTGAAAAATGTGATGGCGATTGTTGCAAGGATAGTTGGAAGCATATTCAGAAAGAAATTGATGAAATGATTATGGAAGTAAGGGAGAAAGGGGCAAGTCTTGCATTTTGCATACTTGAAAATAAGAAATGAATAACTAGGCTCATAATAAATAGAGTCAGAGTAAAGTTAAGTTTTATGTTTTTAGGTAAAGAAGTGATCGTTATTATTCATCATTATTTAAATTTACTCTGACACTAATTATTCGTAGACTTACCTAATGAGGTAGAAGTATTGATAACAAATTTAATGGATACTGAGATATACCCAGCACATTTATTTAAAGCTTTATATCATCTTCGCTGGGGTATTGAAGAAAATTATAAACGTTTAAAACAATGGGTT
>DAOUSL010000090.1 GCA_030627235.1 Thioploca sp. | reverse complement strand
TAGTAAACCATATTGGAGCAATTTGGGTAGGGATTCTTTTATTCATCATTATAATAAATGTTTTTCTTAATATAATTTATCTTGGCATTACATCTATAACACTACCCTTTATTTTAACGTTAAAAAATTATTGATATAACCAAACTCGCATTAATGAAATTAATTTATTAGAATCAATAGGTTTAGCTAGATAATCATTAGCTCCTGCTTCAATACATTTAGTTTTATCACCTTTCATAGCCTTGGCAGTAAGAGCGATGATTGGTAGCTTTTTATACTTAGGTTGTTTACGAATCTTTTTCATAGTTTCATAACCATCCATATCTGGCATCATAATATCCATCAAAACAATAGCAATATCTTCATTTTTTTCTAATAAAACCAAGGCTTCTTTCCCATTTTTAGCAACTAATACTTCCATATCTTTATCTTCTAATACTGTGACTAGTGCAAAGACATTGCGTATGTCATCATCTACAATTAAAGCTTTTTTATCTTTTAAAATTGCTGTTTTATTATGTACCATTTTCAACATTGCTTGCTTATCTTCTGGTAAGTTAGCTTCCAATTGGTGTAAGAATAACGTAGCTTCATCTAATAAACGAGCTGGTGAACGTGAAGATTTTAATACTAAATTATCCGTACATTGTTGTAATAAAATTTCCTCATCTTGAGTTAATTCTTGTTCTGCATAAATAATCACTGGAGTTTTACAAGAATCTGGGGCATCTTGCATTTGTTTAATAAGCCTAGTGCTAGAACGATGCTCTATGTCCATATCCAAAATTATACAATCATATACAGCGGTTTCAATACAATGCAACGCTTCTTCTATTGTAATTGCTTTAGTCGTCTGAATATCTTCATTGGTTATCAGTTCTAAAATTTGTTGGGTATGTGGTTCTGAATCGGAAATAATTAATAAATTCTTAACCTGTTTAGTAATTAACTGTTCTATTTGCTTAAAAGCTTTGGAAAGTTGTTCCATATCAACTGGTTTTCGTAAATAACCAATCGCCATATCTGTAACGTCACCACTCAGTTCAGAAGCAGAAATGAAATGCACTAAAATGTCTTTAGTTTTGGGATTTTCTTTTAGTTTTTCCATGACTGTTAAGCCATCTATTTGCGGTAAATCTACATCAAGGATGATTGCATCTGGTTGAAATTCTTCAGCTAATTGTAAACCAGTTTTACCATCATCCGCTACTAAACATTTAAAATCTTTATCTCGAGCTGTTTCCAAAAGTATGTTCACAAAAGCAAAATCATCTTCAATAATTAATAAAGATTTATCATCATCAGTTAAATTATGCCGATCATCTATAGAAATATTGGATATTGTATCAACATTTTGGATGATTACATTCATTTCTTGGTTATCAGTAGTTTCAGAATGTTCTTCTGTAGTTACAAGTTTTTGAGGTAAATATAAAGTGAAAGAGCTGCCTTTACCTTCTTCACTGCGTAATTCTAATTCGCCACCAAGTAGATGAGCTAATTGGCGTGAAATTGATAGACCTAAACCAGTTCCACCATAATTACGACTAGTAGTACCATCAGCTTGTTGGAAAGCAGTAAAAATAGATTCTTGTTTATTTTTTGGAATGCCAATGCCAGTGTCGGTTACTCCGATCACAATGGTTTCACTAGGTTTATACTTTACAATATCATTGCGTCTGGATGGATGACGAATGGTGATTTTAACCTCACCTTTGGCAGTGAATTTAAAAGCATTAGATAGTAAATTATTAAGAATTTGTTTCAAACGTTGACCATCAGTATTTAATGATTGTGGAATATCATCTGCAATCGCAATTTGGAAAGCTAAATTTTTACTTTCTGCTAGAGGCCGAAAATCTTGTTCGATATTCATAATAAAATCGGTTAATAGCACGTCTTCAATATTGATCTCAATTTTGCCGGCTTCTACTTTTGATAAGTCTAAAATATCATTGATAAGTTTGAGTAAATCAATCCCAGAATTATGAATAGTTCTAGCATATTCAACCTGTTTATCAGTTAGATGTTTGCCCTTATTATCAGTCAATAATTGAGATAAAATTAATAGACTATTCAAAGGAGTTCGTAGCTCATGCGACATGTTAGCCAAAAATTCAGATTTATATTTACTAGCCAGTTCTATTTCTTTAGCTTTGGTTTCAATATCTTGTTTAACTTTTTCTAATATTACATTTTTTTCTATAATATCTTGTTTTTGCCGTTCTAATTCTTTTGTACGTTCCTCCAAATCTTCATTGGATTGCCGTAATTCTTCAGATTGATCTTGTAGTTCTTCAGTTTGAGTTTGCAATTCTTCAGATTGACTTTGTAGTTCTTCATTAGAATGCTGTAATTCTTCCTGCTGCTGTTCTAATTCTTGAGCTTGAATTTGAGTTTGTTGCAATAGTTCTTGCATTTTAGCTCTAGCTTCAACTGAATTAATCGCAACCCCAATAGTTGGCATTACTTGGTTAATGAATTCTAACTGAACTTCGGTTAAACTTACTGAATTGCCTAATAAAATAATTCCTTTAACTGAGTTCTCATATAAAAATGGAATGATAGTTAGGTATTTTGGTATGGTTTCACCCAAATCTGAAGAAACTTCAATCGATATAATTTTTTGTTCCTTAACAGCTCTTTCAACTAATCCTTTACTAAATTCAAATTCATCTGCAATATTTTTACGACGATTATGAGCATAACTGGCAACTAACTTTATAAAACTAATATTGGTTGATTTTTCAACTAAATAACATAGGCCAATATGAGCATTTATATATAGAGTTAGAAAAGACACCATATTATGAGTTAATTCTACAATATTTTGCTCTCCACTCATTTGATCATTTAATTGATTATGTCCAGTTTTTAACCAATCTTGTAAGCTGTTTTGTTTAGTTGCTTTGACTAATTGTTGGGAAGCAATATCTAAAGCGGTTTTAACTTTGGTAAAATCTCCAACATATTCAGCTTTAGGAGCAATCATTTTACCATCTGCTAAATCTTGTGAAACTTGCACAATATCTTTAACTAAAAAGCTTAAATTAGATGATAAGGTTGCTAAAACTCCTTCAATTCTATTAAAATCCCCACGATATTTAATTTTGGAAGTGATGGTAAGCTTTCCCATTAACAATCCTTCTGAAATAAATACTATATCTTCAATAACTTCACGTTGATCTGATATAGCTATATTTAATGCTTCTTGGATTTGGATAAAATCACCGTGATATTCCTTAGCTTGAGGAGTTAGGTCAAGATTACCAGCAGCTAAACCTTTTGAAACTAATACGATATCTTTAATTACTGAACATAAACTGGATAAAGCAATTTCTAATGATTGTTTAATTTGGATAAAATCACCGTTATATTCAGCTTTAGCTACTACATCCAAGTCACCTTTAGCTAATCCCTGCGATACTTGCACAATATCATTTACTACTAAATGCAAGTTATTTAACGCAATTGTTAACGAATCTTTAATTTGGACAAAATCACCTTTATACTGAGCTTGAGTGGTTAAACGTAAATTGCCATCTGCCATTCCTTGAGAAATTTGTACAAAATCTTTAATTATTTGTTGTTGATTATACAAAGCATTATTGAGAGCAGTTTTAATCTGAATAAAATTGCCTTGGTAATTAAATTTTGGTTTAACACTAAGCTTACCTTCTGCTAGGCCATTAGATACTTGGACAATATCCTCGGTTATTTGTAATATATCTGTAACCATTTGCTGAAAGGCTTTGGCTAGTTGTCCAATTTCATCATTCCTATTGATATCAAGTGGTACGCTCATATTGCCAGCCATCAATGTATGAGCAGCATGGGTTATCATTTGGATAGGTTTAATAAAAGAATTACTAACTAATATCGCAATACTAACTATTAGCATAATACTGATTATAATAATACTCAACCATAACATGGCCTGTATACCGCTAATCGCTTCATTCCAATCTATCTTCGCATGTAATGACCAATTAAGCCCATCAATTTTTAAAGGCATATATGCAACCAGAATTTTTTTACCATTAGAATCAATTATTTTTTTAATACCAGTTTCACCTTTAGCACGACTAGCAGGATTATCAAATTTTAGGTTAAATAAAGTAGTTTGCTCAGAGAAACGTGAATTGGAACGTAATAGATAATCATCTTCACCTAATAATATAGTTTCGCCATTTTGGCCTAAACCATTGCTATATTGCATGATAACATCAATTTCATTGATAGATAATTGTAATATTATTACTCCTATTAATTTAGAAGCATCAAAAATTGGAGCTGCAATAAATGATGCGGCTGATTGAGAAGATTTATAATATGCAAAATCTTCTAAACTGGTAAAATCTTTATCTTTACTATTAAGTGTAGTGCTAAAAACATGGCCAATATTAGTATTTGCATAAGTTCCATTCAATAATGAAGTTCCAAAATCATCTTCTTTTTCAACGGTATATAAAACGCTACCTACATGAGGTTCAATTATAAAAATATCATAATAATTATGAATTTCTTTATACCTTTTAAAAAATGGATGGTATTTAGAATGAATTTTACTATAGGGATTTTCATCACTAATCAATTGAGTATTATTTAAATATAGTTCACGATAGTTTTTCATACTTACAACTTCATCTCCAATTTTGGTATGAACTACTTCTTCAAAATCTTTGATAGCAGAGATAGTTACAGGATTTTGAGCCAGTAACCGAATGTCATGAACTGTCTGAGCAAAATATCCTCTAATTTGTTGGGCTTTCATGTCACGTATGCTAATTAATCGACTAGTTATTTCTTTTGTTAACACAGTTTGAGATTGGTTATAAAATAATAATCCAACTATAAATAATGGTAGTAAAGCAACAATTAAAAATAAAACAATCAGTTTATTGCGCATTGATTGGAAAATATTAAAATTCATTTTATAAACTCCAGTTAAATTTGTTTATAATTCTTAATTAAATTCAAAATAAATATCAATTGTTTTTTTAGTAAAAGGCAACCCCTCGTTCTTAGCCTAGGAATAAGGATTTAATAAAACCCGAAACTAAACCTTCCAGGTTTTAAAAACCTGGAAGGTTTGAACATCAAATTTTGAATATTATTAAATCCTCATTCCTTAGTAATATAAGCAATTGATATTTATTTTGAATTTAATTAAGAATTAAACATTCATAATTAAGAATTACTATATTAGAGTATAAAGGTTATTTATTATGGCGTAAATTATTTATACAAATTAATTATGATGAGTCTATAGTTACGCAAATAACAGTCCTTTAATAATTTATAAATTGAATGAGGTTACTTCCAATGCTATAATGATATAAAAGCTCAAATCTTCAGGATAGTAGGCTTTGAACTTTAAAATACTACTTATAAACTAAGAACCATTCAACATGCAAATTTCTAAATCTATCCCTAATGACTTTATTCGTCAGATTATTACCGAAGACTTAAAAACTAAAATATTTCAATTAGTTACTCGTTTTCCACCAGAGCCTAATGGTTATTTACATATTGGCCATGCTAAATCAATTTGTCTAAATTTTGATGTTGCCGCAGAAAATTCTGGACGTTGTTATCTAAGATTTGATGATACTAATCCTAGTAAGGAAGACCTTGAATATGTTGAATCTATTAAAGCTGACTTGAATTGGTTGGGCTATACTTGGACTGAATTAAGACATTCTTCTGATTATTTTGAACAACTATATGACTATGCAGTTGCACTTATTAAAACTGATAAAGCCTATGTCTGTGGTTTAACTGGTGAAGAAATTAGACAATATCGTGGAAATTTAAAAGAACCTGGTAAAAATAGTCCATATCGTGAACGTACTATAGAAGAAAATTTAGATTTATTCACTCGGATGAAAGCTGGCGAATTTGCTGATGGCGAACTTGTATTACGAGCTAAAATAGATATGGCCGCAGCTAATATAAATTTGCGAGACCCAATTATTTATCGTATCAAACATTTAACCCATCAAATGACTGGTGACAAGTGGTGTGTATATCCCATGTATGATTTCACTCATTGTTTGTCTGATGCGATAGAAGGTATCACCCATTCACTTTGTACTTTGGAATTTGAGGATCATCGCCCTTTATATGATTGGTTTTTAGAAACTTTGCAAACACCATGTCATCCACAACAAATAGAATTCGCACGTTTATCATTAAATTATGCTGTTATGAGTAAACGTAAATTACAAGAATTAGTTGAGGATAATTTGGTTAATGGTTGGGATGATCCACGTATGCCAACTTTAATCGGAATGCGGAGAAGAGGATATACTCCTGAATCAATTC
The DNA here is from genome assembly GCA_030627235.1 of Thioploca sp. Taxonomy (GTDB): domain Bacteria; phylum Pseudomonadota; class Gammaproteobacteria; order Beggiatoales; family Beggiatoaceae; genus DRQV01. The sequence continues at coordinate 11,178 of DAOUSL010000090.1, read as the reverse complement.
GAGATTTTTGTGATAAAATTGGTTTAACCAAAAATAATACTAGTATTGAAATGGGTGTATTAGAAAATTCCATCCGTAGTGATTTAGATCCCAAAACAGCCAGAGTAATGGCAGTATTAAAACCACTTCGGGTAGTTATTGAAAATTATCCAGCAGAAGCAGAACAATTAGAAGCTCCATATCATCCTAACGATCCTAGTATGGGTTCACGACCAGTAACTTTTTCCAAAGTAATTTACATTGAACAGGATGATTTCCTTGAAGATCCACCAAAGAAATTTTTCCGTTTAGCCCCAGGACGTGAAGTTAGATTACGCTATGCTTATTTTATTACTTGTCAAAGTGTAGTTAAAGATGAAACTGGAGAAATAATAGAATTGCGTTGTACTTATGATCCTGCTACTAAAGGTGGTTCAGCCCCAGATGGGAGAAAAGTAAAAGGCACAATTCATTGGGTGTCAGAAGCTCATGCTATCACAGCAGAAATTCGCCTATATGATCGTTTATTCAATAAACCAAACCCAGGAGCTAGTGGAACTGATTTTAAAACAGCCATTAACCCTAATTCCATAACAATTTTATCAAATAGTAAAGTTGAAGCTAGTTTAGCTACTGCTGAATCTAGTCAACGTTTTCAGTTTGAAAGACAAGGTTATTTCTGTGTTGATAATGTGGATAGTTCAGCAGAGAAATTAGTTTTTAATCGGATTGTAACCTTGCGTGATTCTTGGGCTAAAATAGAAAAAGATAATAGATAATTCTTAATGCTTAATTAAAGTCGAAAAACTACTTTTATATTACTATACATCTAATTACGGACTTTTTGTAGGATGTAATGAGTTTACGAATTACATCTTGATGCAATTCACTTCGTTCATTGCATCCTACATTTATATAACATTATTTGGGAATGATGTCTATTTTATCAGATATTTATGTTATTCAAACAATTTATAAAATTGCATAAATAATTGATATTTTTTGATTTTAATTAAGAATTAAGCATTAAGAATTAAGAATTATTTGCAATTTGTAGTTATTTTATAGTAAAATTAAATTTTCTTTATCTTTCATAACCTTATTTAAAATATACATGAATACAAAAACGTCAAAGCATATATGGCTACGTTATGGACTAGCAATAATTATTTTTTGTTTATGTTCCATATTAACAATCAGTGCATTTAAAGCAACTCATACTTTTGAAAAACAACGAATAGAAAATGAAACTGAACGATTAATTCATAGTCAAATGGCTAATTTACAACGTAGTTTTGACTTGATGCTAGAATCAATTCATTCTATGGGAGCTTATATTGGAGCTTTAAATGTAATTCGGCAACAAAGATTTAAACAAGACGCTCAGAAAATGCTGGAAAGTAGAAAAAATATTGATATAGTAGCTTGGATTCCACAAGTCTTAAATACTGAACAAAGAATGTTTATCAATACGACTCGGAAACAGGTGGAAGATTTTACTATGACAGAATTTGCTAATAATGGTGAAATAGTGCCAATTTCTCAGCGAGAACGCTATTTCCCATTAACTTATGAAGAACCAGATTCTAGTTTAAATACTATTATAGGATTAGATATGGGTAGTCAACCAGATTGGCTACAAACTATGGAGCAAGGCAGAGATAAAGGTATGCCAATTGCTACTAAAGCTTTTCCATATGATTCTAAGAAATCTATGCATATTGGTATTTTTCAGCCAGTTTATCACTCTGGATTACCAAATAAATTAGCAGCTCGACGGGCTAATGTGCGAGGGTTTATATTTGTAACCACCGATTTAAGTAAAATTATTAAACAATCGTTGAAAGATTTACTTGCTCAAAATTTTAGTCTGGAAATAATTAATAATGAAGATAATACAAGCACCACAAATACCACTCAAAATATTACAACAGATTCTGGTATTTTACAAACAGTGCAGTACTGGTTATCTCTATCATTACAAATACAACCACATAATTTTACTACTAAGTTAAATGTTGTTGGACAAAGCTGGTCAGTTATATTATCTCCGACTGATGAATTTACTGTAGCTAAAAGTGCTTGGGTAGTTTTGATAGGTGGTTCATTATTAACGATATTATTAGTATCATATATGTTGATATTGATGGGGCGTACAGCTAGGATTGAACGTTTAGTAGCGGAAAGAACTTTTGAATTAGAAGAATCAGAAGCTCATTTAGTCCAATCAGAAAAAATGGCTTCTATCGGACAAATGGTAGCTGGAATTGTGCATGAAATTAATACTCCATTAGCCTATGTAAAAAGTAGCGTCGAGCTAACTAAAGGGCATATTGATGAAATTGGAGAAGCTCTTGGTACTTATGAGGGATTATGTAAACAAGATGATGCTACTTCTGAACAAATACAAATTGCTAAGGACATGAGCAAAACTTTGGAAGAAGACGAGACTCTTGAAGAAGCTCAAATGTTGCTTGATAATGGTCTAAATGGCATTGATAAAATCTCTAATCTAGTTAAAAACTTAAAAGATTTTAGTAGATTAGATAGAGCAGAAGCTGCTGATCATGATGTAAACAAAGGCTTAAATGATGCTCTTAATATGATTAATCATATGTTAGATGATAAAGTTAAAATTGATAAAAACTATAGTGATGTGCAACATGTCATGTGTGCTCCAGCTCAGATCAATCAAGTATTTTTAAATTTGTTGGTGAATGCTATTCATGCTGTTTCTGATGAGGAAAAAGGCGGAATTATTAAGATTATAACTTCCCAACAAGAAAAACGAGTTAAAATTACAATTGAAGATAATGGTAATGGTATTCCAACCGAAAATTTAACCCGAATTTTTGAACCTTTTTTCACTACAAAAAGAAGTGGTAAAGGTACTGGATTAGGGCTGGCTATTAGTTATAAAATTATTAAGGAACACAGAGGTGAACTAAAAGTAGCATCGAAAATTGGACAAGGTACAACTTTTACTATTTATTTGCCAGTTAAATAAACTATGACGAAATTAAATCTATTATTTGTAGACGATGAGAAACAAATTCTCATTCCATTAAAGGCTATGTTTAAAAAAACATACACTGTTTTTACAGCAATTAGTGGCCCTAAGGCTCTTGAGATAATTAAGGATAACCCAATCCAAATTATTATTAGTGATCAACGAATGCCAGAGATGCAGGGGATTGAACTGTTAAAACAAGTAAAAGAAATCTCTCCTAAAACAGTACGGATTTTGCTTACTGGTTATGCAGACCTTAATGCAGTAGTAGAATCTGTCAATACTGGAGAAATTTTCCGATTCATAGAAAAACCCTGGAATAATGAACGATTAAAAAACACGATTGAATCTGCTGCAAATATCTATGCTAAACAAGATGGAGTTGAGATTTTTGAAGACTTAATTCCACAAAAATCAGGCATATTGTTAGTTGATGATAATCTTGATACTTGTGCGATAATTCATCGACTGTTTGGAGATAAACACAGCGTATTTTGTGCCAATAATATGGTAGAAGCATTGTCTATTTTAGGACAGCAAGATATTGCAGTTTTAATCACTGAAACTAAGGTTCAAGGTGAAGAAATGACAACCTTGATTCATGTATTAAAAGAAACTTATCCGTTAACAGTAGTAGTTATTTTAACTACTCAAGCTGATGCTCATTTGGTAGTACGTTTAATTAATGAAGGGCAGATTTTCCGCTATTTACCTAAACCAGTGGAAAATTATGTATTAGAATTTAGTATCAATGCAGCTTTGAAACGCCATGCTCAGTTTTGTGAAACACCATCTTTATTGGCAAGTCAACAGTTCATTGAGACTCCTTCTGAAGAAAGCCAAGAAGTACAAGGTAAAATTTCAACTTTTAAAGATAAGTTATCTTCTTTGAAACAACGAATGAAAAAATTTTGGAGTTAATCTATTATGAATAACACAAACTCTAAACAAAATACATTATTAATTGTAGAAGATGAACCAGTTAATTTAAATATATTAATCAATTATTTACGAGATCAATATAATGTATTGGTTGCTAGAGACGGTAAAGAAGCATTAGTACAAGCTAATAATTTAAAACCAGATTTAATTTTAATGGATGTTAGAATGCCAAAATTAGATGGTTTTGAAGCTTGTCGACGATTAAAAAGTGACCGTGAAACCAGTGATATACCAGTAGTTTTCATGACTTCGTTGACTGATACTGAAGACAAGGTAAAAGGTTTTGAAGTTGGAGCAGTAGATTATATTACTAAACCAATTCAATATAAAGAAGTATTGGCTCGTATTAGTGCTCAAATTGGCTTAAGAAATTTACAAGTAATTCTTGAACAACAAAAGTTAGCTATTGAACATAAAAACAAAGAGCTAGAAATCCAAAATATGGAATTGAATTCATTTGCTCAAATAGTAGTAAATGATTTGAAAAAACCTTTAGTTAGGCAAGCTGGTTTTACTAATATTTTAAAGAAGGAGTTAGCTAATAAAGAATCATTAAATTTCTTACAAGAAGTTGAGCAATCTAGACGGGAAATGGTTGATGTTGTAGATGATATGGTATTGTTAGTAAATATTCGTACTCAAGAGATGGTAGTTGAAGCACCAGATATGGTATCCGTCGTTGCTGGAGTTAGGCATAAATTGATTGCATTAATAAATGAGCATGATGGGGCAGTTATGACTCCACCATCATGGCCTATTGTGTGGGGTTATGCACCTTGGATTGCAACGGTTTGGGAAATTTATATTACCAACGCTTTACGATATGGAGGTAACCCACCAAGAGTTGATTTAGGTTCTAAGTCTATGGGTGAACAGGTTAAATTTTGGGTACGAGATAATGGGCGTGGTTTTACTGATGAACAGCAAAAGCAATTCTTTTCCCCTATGAATGATATTGTAAAAATAGAAACAACTTTGGGCAAAGGTTATGGATTAAAATTATCAATTGTACGACTAATCATAGAAAAATGTGGAGGCCAAATAGGAATAGAAAGCCAAGTTGGTCGTGGTAGTACCTTTTATTTTACTTTGCCATCAATTGGTTAAATAAAAGGTAGTCCTGCATAAAGTAATGGCAAACCTGTCAGGTCTTTGATACCTGACAGGTTTTTTGGAGTTATCACTACTTCGTTCAGGACTACTAAATAAGATTACTTAAAGTCTTAAAATTGTATGATATTTAATTCATTAAAGTTATGCAGAAAATTTTTAATTGGATAATGGACACTACGAAATATTGGGTAACCACAAGGGATTACCTTTACAAAATTTATGTATGGTTAATCCTTTGTTCTAATTATAATTAGTCTGCATAAATTCATTCAAATTGCAAATTTTATTAAGGAAATCCAATGAGTTTAGATAAAAACTGGTTTACAGAAGCTTCATCACAAACTAGCTGTGCATTTTCCCTTCATATAACTGCAAAATTGCATGAAGAACAAACTCCATTCCAAGAAATTACTATTTATCAAACTACAGAATTTGGTAATTTAATGGTTCTAGATGGTTATGTTATGTTATCAGACCGAGATAATTTTATTTATCATGAGATGATGACTCACCCAGTTTTATTTACTCATCCAGAACCTAAACGAGTTGCTATTATTGGTGGGGGTGATTGTGGTGCTTTACGTGAAGTTACCAAGCATTCTAGTGTGGAACAAATTATTCAAATTGAAATTGATGAAAGAGTTACTCGTTTAGCAGAACAATATTTTCCAACTCTTTGCGAATCTAATAATGATCCACGAATTAGTTTTAAATTTGCAGATGCTATCCAATGGATGGCTAATGCTCCTACTGATAGTCTTGATGTCATTATTGTTGATAGCACCGATCCATTGGGACATGCCGAAGGTTTATTTACTGCTAATTTTTTTCGGGATTGTCGGAGAGTGTTAGATTCCAAAGGTTTATTACTCCAACAAAGTGAATCTCCATTGTTACATCTACCTTTAATACAATCCACCCATAAATTTATGCGAGAAGCAGGATTTACTTCAACCAGAACTTTACAATTTCCAATGCCAGTTTATCCGTCTGGTTGGTGGACAGCAACTATGGCTGGTTCTGATGTAACTAATTTTAGAAAAGATGATGCTGATAATGCACTAATTAATACTAACTATTACAATTCCGATATTCAAGTGGCTAGTTTTGTATTACCAAATTTCTTAATGAAAGCTTTACCTGAATAATTGTCAAAATATTATCCAGATAATTTAAAACTCTAGGGATGATATTCAATAAACATATGAAAATAACTATCATTCCTACTTGCTAAAATTAATAATTTCTAATCACTAATGTATTAGCAATAATATCATGCAATCCTTGTTTTTTTTCAGTGATAGCTGCCATCAAAAACCCAATAAGACCTATACTGGATAACAATTTTGACCAATAACGGATATTAGCTTGTAAAAAATTTATTCTATTGCCATATTCATCAGTAACAATCAATCCCATCATATTTTTACCGATGGTCGCTTGCCAAGTAGATGATTCTAAAATAGTAAAATATAGCCAAAACGATATTATTGTCAAAGAATTACCAATTATTTCCACTACTCCATATCTTAGATTTACATCTATAATTGTAAAACTGGATGCTACTAAAAACATTAATAAAAACGTTAGTATTATTAACACAAATACATCTATCATTATAGCAAAAAAACGTAACCAAAAACCAGCATATTCTACATTAACTAATGGTTCTTGAAATGGACATTGTTTTGAAATATTCATAAATTAATATACTGGATTAGTTCCAACTGGGGATTGTTTAAAACGCTTGTAGCTCCATTGATATTGACCACAACAATCTTTTAAACATTGTTCAATTCCTTCATTAAGAGCAGTACAAGCAAGTTCTAAATCATGAGAATCAATATTTGTTGGTGCTGGTAAAAAATTAATATGAAATCCTTGCACAGTCCGTTCAGCATAGGTAAAAATAACTTTAGCACCTGTTTTCTGAGCTAAACGAGCAACCAAACTCATGGTATAAGCAGATATTCCAAAAAATGGAGCAAAGACTCCACCACTATTAGGCACTTGATCTGGTAAAATTCCAGCTATCTCTCCATTATGCAAAGCTTGTAATAAAGAACGTACGCCTTTTTTATCAGTGGCTACAAATTTACCACCAGCCCGTTCCCTAGCTGTATGAATTAGTTTATTTAAACCAATAAGTTTGGGAGGACGATACAATGCGGTCAAAGGATAATTTGCAGAAGCATATAAACCTGCCATTTCCCAAGCTCCTAAATGTGGAGTAAGTAATATCACACCTTTACCTTGTTGTAATGCTTGTTGCAAACAATTCTCATTATTAATTTTTATTATTAATTTCAATACTCTATCTGATTTTTGTAACCATAATATCCCTAGTTCACTGAAAGCTTTACAAGTTTCAATCAAGCTTTGCTCAACTAAAATATTTTGTTCTGTTAAAGAAAGCAGAGGAAAACATAAATTAATATTGGTATGGGTTACTTGAGTAATACGAAGGTTAGGACGTTTAGCCATCTTCCGACCTAAAATAGTCGCTATTTTATACACTACTTTCAGTGGTAACCAAGATAATAAATATAAAAAACTTTTGATTAATAAAGCTCGCATTTAGTCTTTATCTGTAAGCGTTGATTCATCAATTGCTTTACTAGGGAGTATTATTTTCAATAATAATAATAACGGGAAAGCCCCATGCATAATCAGATCAAATATATCAATTGGCCGAATCAGATCACCTTGAAATAACATTCTAAGTTTTTCCAATAAATGCGGTTCTGGGACAAAAGGTGCTAATCCTAAAGTTAATGAACCAATTATAAGTATATTCCAAGGTATTTTATTCAATTTCATTCTCCATATTTTATAAATTTTTCCAAATCTGATAGATTACAATAATAATAAATAATTGATATTTTTTGAATTTAATTAAAAATTAAGAATTAAGAATTACTAAATCATAGCTAGATTTAATTTCCAACATATTGTAACATCGTAACTAAAATTAATAATATGTCAAGTTTTACTTACAAATAAAGGTACTTACTAATGTCACTTGGCCCTTTAATGATAGATTTAGAAGGTTGCACTATTAGCGATGCAGAACGTAAATTATTACAGCATCCTCTAGTTGGTGGAGTTATTTTATTTACTCGTAATTATGAATCGGTTCAGCAAATAAATGATTTAACTACAGAAATTCATGCTTTACGTCAACCTCAATTATTGATTGCAGTTGATCATGAAGGCGGACGAGTTCAACGATTTAAAGGAGATTTTTTTCACTTACCAGCTTGTACAAAATTAGGTGAAATTTATGATCAAAATAATAAGCAAGCCATAGATTTAGCAGAACAAATGGGTTGGTTATTAGCAGCGGAATTACGAGCAGTTGGAATTGATTTCAGTTTTGCACCAGTATTAGACTTAGGACGTAATATCAGTACTGTGATTGGAGATCGGGCTTTACACAGTGATCCAGAAATAATTTCTGAATTAGCTCATGCTATGATGATAGGAATGCGTAAAGCAGGTATGATAGCAGTAGGCAAACATTTTCCTGGTCATGGTTCGGTAGTTGCCGATTCACATATTTCAGTTCCAGTTGATGATAGAAGGTTGGTTGATATAGAATTTGAAGATTTGATTCCTTTTGAACGAATGATAAATTATGGTTTGGCTGCTATTATGCCAGCTCATGTGATTTATCCTAAAATTGATACTCAACCGGCAGGTTTTTCATCTCGTTGGTTACAAGGTATTTTGCGTAAAAAATATGGATTTCAAGGTGTTATATTTAGTGATGATATTTGTATGGCTGGAGCGGTAATTATTGGTGATCCGGTGACACGTGCCAGACTAGCTTTACAAGCTGGTTGTGATATGGTATTGATTTGTAATGATCGAGATGTTGCGATTGAAGTAATTGATAATTTAGGTGGACATATTTCACCTACTTCACAAGTGCGATTGATTCGATTACATGGCAAACCAGCTTTAAATTGGCAAGATTTACACGCTGATCAGAAGTGGCAACAAATACAGAAGAATTTAACCAGCTGTTTGGTATAATATTTACTTAGGTTTCGGGAAATCCGCTATGCTCCATTCCCGAAATAACTAGCAACCAAAATGGTAGATTAAATTTTACCAATTTTTGCTATTTCGTTTGCTAAGGTTGGAACATTTAAATTATTTAAATATGGCATTTGAGCTAATAATGGAGCTGATAAATATTCAGAAATAGTATCAATTGCCTGTTGTCCAACAAAATCTATATCAATTTGATTTGCTATCCAACCAATTAAATAACATCCATCTTTTACAATAGCTTCGGCGGTTAATAAAGCGTGATTTATACAACCTAAACGTATTCCAACTACTAAAATTACTGGAGTTTTCATAGCTAATACCATATCTTTCAAACCTAAATTAGCGTTGATTGGTACTCGCCACCCTCCAAATCCTTCTACTATTACTATATCTGCTTGAGTTTTTAATTGTTCGTAATTACGAATTATCACATTTAATTCAATATTTTGTCCGACTTGTTTAGCTGCAATATGAGGAGCGATTGGGGGTTCAAAAGGATAAGGATTTACTATATCATAAGCTAAATCTGGCTGGGTTAAAGCCAAAATTTGTTCAGCATCACTATTTCTTAAGCCATTAATACTAGGATGACATCCTGAAGCAATTGGTTTCATCCCAGCAACCCGTAAATTTTGATCCTTAAAATATTGAATTATTGCTAAAGTACACCAAGTTTTGCCAATTTCAGTATCAGTACCAGTAATAAACATAAAATTTTTACCTACAATTATATGGTAAATAGTCAAAATTTATACCATTAGGTGAACCAGAACTACATTTCCAAGTATTTGAATTTTCATAAGTTATACGGATAGTTTTACCAGCTATTGCACTAGCATTGTTATTCATAGTTGCTTGCAAATAATTTTGTTGAGTATTAGCTACTATATCTAAGACATAAGTTTCAGATTTAATCATTCCCATTGTCTTTAGTTGATTAGTAGATGGAAATATTCCAGTTTTTTGTAAATGTTTTTCTACTATAGGTTTAACATTTTCTAATAACAAGATTGCTTCTACAACCTTTGTTTTACTACTATAATCAACGTATGCTGGAATTATTATCGATGCTATGATTCCTCCAAAAAATAATAGAACTGGTAATATCATTACAATTGCAACTATAGATTCGTGGGCTTCATATTTTTCTTCAATCTTAGCCGAACTTCTAAAAAGAAAGATTACATATTCAATTAATGATATTAAAGTTGGAATAAATGTCCAAAAAAACAATAGATATATAGTTCCCCATAAATAACTTCCTAAATAAAATCTATGTATTCCAAACCCTCCAGTAAATAAGGTTAATAATAATAAAGTTAATTTTTTGGCTGGTCTTCTATGCCTAATTCCACATTTAGGACAAATTTCAGCTTTCTGATAAATAATTGAATTACAAGTAGAACATTTGCCATTTTTCAAATTCAATGTTTCTGGTGGAGCATAAGGAGTATTTGGTGTGGTATTAGTTACAATTAATTCAGTTTTTTTCGTAGAATTTATTTCTAAATCATATTGTTTTCTTTGCTTAGGATTAGATAAAATAGTAAAAGCAGTTTTTATTTCATCGATTTTAATTTTAGCATTATTCTTAATCTGATTAGGATTTGCATCTATATTTATCTCAAGAATTTCATAGTAATTTCTTTTAGTTGCTGATAAATTAGACAATTTTAGATCATAGTTTTTATGTTTGTCAGAATCTGCTAAAGTTGCAAAAATCATTTTAATTTGGGAAATTTTTGCCTGAGCTGCTTTCTTAATATCAATATTGTTAGAATTTTTGGTTACACCAAGAACTTCATAATGGTTTTTCATAAGTCCATCTCCTTGTAAAATAGTAGATTAATTCTTAATTATGAATGCTTAATTCTTAATTAAATTCAAAATAAATATCAATTACTTATATTTCTGTAATTTATCCAATCTAAAAATACTATATATGGAATAGACATCATTCCTAAATAATGTTAAATAAATGTAGGATGCAATGACCGAAGGGAATTGCATCAAGATGTAATTCGTAAACTCATTACATCCTACATAAAGTCAGTTAATACAATCATATTTAGCTT
>DAOUSL010000086.1 GCA_030627235.1 Thioploca sp. | reverse complement strand
TTTATTGTCCCAACCGTTAGTAAAAACTATGCACTTTAGTGCAAGACTTTTAGTAAAGTCTTTCCTTTGGAAAGCTTTGTGATTATAATTATTACCGCAGCTTATAAATCAAGCAGTTGTTTTTAATAAAATATAAACCTAGTATAGCAACGTCTATAGCAACGTCAGTTTTTAGTTCGCCGCAGGCGAACTAAGGACTTTCAGTCCGCATTCATACTATGGACTTTTAGTCCATAGTGGTTGATTTTGAATTTAATTAAGAATTGCTATAAACCAGCTTGTTTAACTTTTTCTAATAATTTCAAAATATCAGTTTCACTTATTCTAAGGTTGTTAATAATATTTTGTAGTTCTGGTAAATTAATTAAATTATCCAGTTTTAATACAGAATTTTGGCGTAATAAAGCCACATTGGCTGATTGTTTATAAATTTGCGAATTAATTCCTAATACATGTAATAATAATTTAACTTTCTGTGAATGAATACTGAGCTTATTCTTTATAACTTCCTGTTTATGATAAAAGTCATTCCAGATTTGTTGTTGTTCATTTAAAGTTTCCATGATAGTGTTATAACCATCAATAGAAAATTTATATTTTTGTTTTTCGAGGGAATCATCAAGCTCAACTAGTTTAGTTTCAGCATCATTAAGTAATTCTTGATAGTTTTGGTATTTGTGTTGGATTTTATCAATATTATGCGAAGTTTGTTGTTTTAAATTATTAATTATATCAAACTGTTGTTTATGTGCATACATAATATTTGGACTCATGTTTGCAATTTCTTGATAGTTTTGACCAATTACAATTAATTCGCTAATTATTTTATTAGTAAGTAACTCAATTTTTTGGGTTGTTTTAAGTTTAGCATTCAGTTGTTTAAATGTTTGTAAATTATGATTAATTTTTACATAAATCTCATTAGTACCATATTGTAAAATATTAGTTATAGAAATTAGTAATTTATTTTTAATATCATTAAATATACTGGCTGGCAAACGGGTATTAATTTTTACCAACACGCCTTCGTCGGTTGTACGTCCATCTGATTTAAAGATTACTCGGATTGCAGGACCAGGTACAATAATTTTTTGGTTAATTATTCCACTAAATTTAAATTTTTTATCAGCATAAATAGTTATATAATCACAACATTTTTCTGTTTTACCAATAATACTTACTTCTAATTCATCTGCATCTGTAATTATCAGTTTTTTATTTAAAGTTAAATTATCAGTATATTCACGTTGACCAGCATATTTCCCAACAGCAAATGAAGTAGATGAACTTGCATTGGTTATTGTAGCAATGAAAACAAATAAGGTAATAATAAACAACTGCATTTTATTTTTTGATAAATATTACTTTTTCCAATAACCCAGTATCGGCTTGATAATAAAGAATTGCATCATAATTTACAGCTGGCCCATAAAAAAATTCATCTTTAAAAAAACCATAAGTAGAAGGTAATAATCCAATAACCGCACTGATGGCCAAACTTCCAGTATTTCTTTCATTAATCGGTTTAGCTGGAGTGGTTGATTTAAAATCTACTTTACCCATTTTATTGGTTATTATACTTAACCATTTTCCCAACCGTTCAGGCATTTTATTGACTGAAACTTTACCTATCATTGACACAGTAATATTTTCACTATTGCTTGACATAGATTCAGAAAGATTTTTATCAAATGTTTCAGCATCTATAAAACGCAAATTTGCTAATTCTTCTTTAGTTTTAGTTTGATTAGATGTACAACTAATAATAAATAGAATGGTCAAAAAGCAAATTAATATTTGTTTCATTTTTATATCTCACTAAAATATTTGAGTTCTGTACTTTGGAATAAATCATCTATTCCAAACTTCAGATAAGGATGTTTGTTTATAATATAGTTATTAATATAAAATGATAATTAAATTAATATATTACCTAAAAATTGATTTTACCATGAAATTAATAACCATAATAAAACATCATTTTTCAATCAAAAATTCTAATAATTCACCACGCCGAAACAATCCAGCTAATCTTTGTTGTGATACCTTAGTATAATTACCATATGTCTTTTTAATTGCTTTTTTTAACCTATCAATAGCTAACAAATATAATGTATTTTTCATTTGTTCAAAATTTTCTTTAATCATAACAAAATTAACATGCTTTAACTCAGATAAATTAATTCCTTCCTGTTTTAATAACTCATCTCCAACTAACATAGCTAAAAATTGTGAAGCATAAGGCAAAAATTGGGGTGATTTATCTGTTCCTTGATTACGCTTATTTTCAACCACACGATATATTAAAACAGCCATGATTAATTGACTTGCATTTAATTCTTTTGTAAATATTTCATCATAAAATTGGCCAAAAACTTCTTTTTCACGAAATTTAACTTGATGTGGTTTTTTTCTCCAAACAGCTAAAATTGTTTTTCCTGCTAGTTTGGAAGATATAATGTTATTAGAAATATTTTTATCATCACGTTTACGTTTATATTCATAACCCAAATCTGCAATGGCTATTTCTAATTTTAATTGCACTTCATCATTAGACTTTAAATCACTTAAGTCGACAGGATTTTGACTATTAGTAGCATAAGTTATATCATTTACCAACTTTTCATTATCTTCACTTAATTCATAAAGACGTAATAAAACATAGGTATTATCCCACTCTGGAAACAAATTTTGTTGACGACTTAAAGTTTCCCGAATAGTCATGCAAGTTTGACCGCCATTGATAATCTGTAAGTCATCGATATTTACTATATAATCTTTTGTTTGCATAGCATTATGACGAAACTTACTACAAGTCATGGTTATGCCATTGTTATAAAAATAAAAGTTAGAACGTTTATCAGAATCAAGCAGACTGTCTTGAATACCAATATTAACCCTATTTTTCTGTAAACCAAGATAACGCCTAATGTTACGCTCTAATAATATATCACCATATTTGTCTAATAAATTTTGGATTTCTGTTACTGCTACTTTGCCAATTAACACACGACGATAATCAAAATCTTCAACTATAGCTTTACCAACCAGTTGTAAGCTTTCTTTAACCTTTCTATGTTTTTGCAATAAATTTATGATTTTATCATGATTCCAGTGTAACCAAATAATCTTATTACCAAAATTATTAATTTTCTGTTGAGAAATATCATTCCAGACTAAGCCATTATTACATAAGATTACTTTTATTACTGGCAAATATCCATCTGAAATTAAGGCTCGTATATCTTCAATGCCTGATTTTAAATTTGGGTTAACTGTAAGTTTTTTAGAAGGGTCAAATAATGCTCTAATAGTATCTATAATTTTAACTATAGAATTCTCTGGGAAATTCGAACTACCATCTAATTTTTGTTTATATTTACCTTGAAATATAGTTACTACAAATTCGTTATCTTGCAAATCTCCAATATGTAAACCATCTATTCCAGCATCATTACCACCTTCTGTTAAAAATTCTAGTGCATCAATTATAGAAATATCTAAAACTGTACTTATACACAAACAGACGAAAGCTGTAGATATTAAAAACCGCTTATCTTTTTTATTAGTTTTAAAAATTATTTCTGATTTATACTGTTCAGCAATTTTTGTTACTCGCTGATCAACTATATTTATGTTTATAGTCATAAATTATATTTAGTTAAATTAAGATGGATAAATAGTTTTCTTGTCCATCAAAATATTTTCATATTATGTTTGTTAATATATTGTATATAGTTAACAATATTATTCACCATGTTCATACACTAGCTACTTTTTCAACGCTTCCGACAAATGAGGTTGAATTGTCTGTAATATACCTTTGAATACTTTCGGACTACCAGCTACAATATTACCAGTTGTTAAGTAATCATGTCCACCACTAAAATCACTAGCTAAACCACCAGCTTCATGGATAAGTAATACTCCAGCAGCCATATCCCATTCATTTAAGCCTATTTCCCAAAAACCATCTAAACGACCAGCGGCTACATAAGCCAAATCTAAAGCAGCTGAACCAGGACGACGTATATCCGCAACTTGAATAAATAATTCTTTAAAGGTGTTTAAATATGAATCAATATGTTGTTGAGCTCTAAATGGAAAACCAGTTCCAAGTAAAGCTGTATTTAAAGATGGTAAACCACTAACTCGTAAACGTCTACTATTTAAAAATGCCCCTTGTCCTTGTGATGCAGTATATAATTCATTGCGTAAAGGATCATAAATAACAGCCTGATATAAGCTACCTTGATATTTTAAACCAATTGAAATACAAAATTGAGGATTTCCATGCAAATAATTTGTTGTACCATCAAGAGGGTCTATAATCCATTGAAATTCCTCACCTTGTGTAACTCCACTTTCTTCAGCGAGAATAGCATGATTTGGATAAGACTTTCGTATAATATCAATTATAGTAGCTTCAGCTTGCCTATCAACTTCAGTCACAAAATCATTTTTAGTTTTGACATCTATTTGTAAATCCTGACGTTTTTCCATGGAACGAATTATTATATTGCCAGCCTTACGAGCTGCTTGAACTGCAATATTTAACATAGGGTGCATATATTTTTTCCTTTTATCATAGGATTTACAAATTGATGAATTGTAAAATTTTATCTGTAATTATTAATAACTTATACTAGCATTTTTAGACTGGTTATACAAAGAATTCGTAAAATATTTTACTTCAGTTACTTTAATTCTTTTTCAATTCTATTAAACAAGCCTATAACTTTTTCTTTTATTTGTGGTACGGTAATGCGTAATTTTTCTGCTGTTATTGTACGTTTAGCAAAGATATCTTGTAAGGAATCAAGGATTTGTTGAGTAGTTTCAGTCCTTAAATCAGTTATTAAATTTCCAATCCCAGCAGATTCAAATACTCCTGTAAATTTATCGCTGTAAGCAATTCCCATTGTTGGTATATATTGCGAGATTGCAGCTATACAAGAGTGCATACGAGAACCCATAAAAAAGTCACAGAATCCAATGATATATTTGATTTGTCTATGATCTAGTTTATTTTCTACTAGTAAAATTCTATCTGGATATTCATCTTTAAACTGTTGATATATATCAGCACATGCAGCCATATCGCTTTCAACATGTGAAAGATTTACAAAAACATGTGGTACTAAAACTATTACAACATCTGGCTTTGCAAGAAATAAGTTGATAATTTTTTGCAAAAGTTCTTGATAATTATTATTAATATTAAATCTAGTTTTAATTGGATAATTACCATATAATAACCCACTGACATTAATGCCAACAATAGTTTTATCAGCTGCTTGTTGTAATTTGGTTATTAAAGGATCATTTGTTAACAGTTTTGGTTCAAGAACAAAAGCAACATCTGGACTAAATTGCACATTACGATTTTCATCATTAAGCAATTGTTTTACATATTCTACTCCAGATTCATCTCTTGAATAAATGGCTATCGCTTTTTTAAGTAAATATCGTGCTACTATTTGGGAAAATTTACTTTTGAAAGGGCCATAAGTTTGTGGCAACATTATGAGTTTTACCTTACATAAGATAAATAACCATTTCAGCAATGAATTTCTGGTAAATGGAGCTAAACCATAAATATCACTAAAACTATCACCAGCAGTAATATCAAATACAATATCTGCTTCTAAAATACTTTGAAAATATGGATTTATCGTAAAAATACGTTGTTTAAGCCATGCACTAGGTATAATTCTAGTTATTATTGCATAGGTTAATAATGCATACATATTACGAGATTTGAATATATTACGGCTGAACCACAGGTCTCTTTTTTTAATATTGAACTTCTGCTCATTAAAAGTTAATACTAACGGAACTTCGTCATTAGGGCTTTGTAAAGTTATATCAGCAGTTGGCCATTGTTGTAAGATACATTTAATGCTAGATTCAGCCAATGCACTCACACCCATGTTTAGAGTTTCAAATGATGCACCTAGTATCCAAATTTTTGGAGATTTCATTGTTACCTCTTAAAAAGAGAAATTTAGAATATACTGAATTTATTAAGCATATCCTATATATTTTAGTTTAAAATCAAACTATTTACTGATTGAAGTTACGCACAAGAGATAAAACGAGAAATTTTAATATGCCTTTCAAAATTTTCTAAAGTTAATAATTAAAAGTATCCTAGACTATTACTAAAAATCTTCCCAACCATTTTCCTCTTCATTATTTCGGATTGAAATAGGTTTATGTTTTTTAAGTTTAGAAGTTTTTTTATAACTATTATTAGATTCTACCATTTTAAAAAATTTCACTAAATTCCTTAAATTTTGCACTTGTTCTTTCATAACATTACTTGAAGTGGATAATTCTTCAACCAAAGAGGCATTTTGTTGAGTCATTTGATCCATCTGCATAACAGCATCATTTACTTGATTGATACCAGAGGCTTGTTCTTGACTAGCTGATGCAATTTCTGTGATTATATCATTGACTTTTTTTACTGCTATTACAATTTCAGCTAAAGTTTCCCCAGATTTATTAGCTAATTGAGTTCCTTCATCAACTTTATTTACACTGTCTTGAATTAGACCTTTTATTTCTTTGGCCGCAGCTGCACTACGTTGAGCTAAATTGCGTACCTCAGAAGCAACTACAGCAAAGCCTCTACCTTGTTCTCCAGCACGAGCTGCTTCAACTGCGGCATTTAATGCTAATAAATTAGTTTGGAAAGCAATTTCATCAATCACACTTATAATTTCAGTAATTTGTTTACTACTTTTACTAATTTCAGTCATTGCACGAATGGTAGAACCAATCACAACTCCACCTTTTTCTGCTTGTTCTCTAGCACTGATTGCTAATTTAGCTGCATATTTAGAACTATCAGCATTTTGTTGGACAGTGCCAGTCATTTGTTCCATACTAGCAGAAGTTTCTTCCAGAGAAGCTGCTTGTTGTTCAGTACGTTGACCTAAGCTAATATTACCTCTGGCTATTTCTTCAGAAGCATTATTTACTGTTTCGGCTTGTTGTGATATATCCTGCATTATTTCAGTCAAGCGTTCAACAGTAATGTTAGCATCATCTTTTAAACGTCCAAAAGTACCAGTATAATTATTCTCAATATTTTTGGTTAAATCACCTTTAGCCAATGCGGCAAACACACGCATTACATCTTCAGTAAGAACTTAATTAATTTCAATTATTTGATTTATACTTTCACTAAATGTTTTGAAAAAATCAGTTTTATCAGCAGTGTTAATCAATTCTTTAAAATTACCTTGGGAAGCCGCATGAATAACTTTATTGATCTCTAGTTCAGTTGCTATTTCAAGAGTTTGATCTTTAAATTCAAGTACTGTGCCTAAACGTTCGCCTGATTTATTTATGACAGGTGTAATTGTGGTGTCAATAGTTAAATTACCGAGATTTAAAGTATCATGATGACTGTCTATTAAATTAGCTAATAGTTGACGTTGTTGAGTTGGATTTTTATAGAAAATATCAACACTGCCGTCTATCAACTTAGTAGCGTTAAAATGTGGTAAATCAGTACAAATTTGGTCTTCTTTTTGTGCAAATAGACTCAAAGCGGCATCATTGATATAGATTATTTTATAATTACTGTCAATAATTAATACATTAGTTATAACTTTATCTAAAGCTCGATTAATGCGTAATGCTTCATTAGCAATTCGTTTATCTTCTTCCATCTTTTCTTTGAGTTGATTTTGAGTATTATCAAGTTCATGAATCCGTTCTCGTAGCTGAATTTGCATAGTATCTAGTGCTTGTAATAACTGGCCAGTTTCTGTTATGGTATCAAATTCTATTTTATTAGTTAAATCACCATTTGCAATGGAATTAGCAAATTTAATAGCTTGATTTACTGAATTAGCAATCGTTCCAGAAATTACTACTGTAATCCAAATTCCAATAGTAATAGCAATTAGCATGGCAATTAAAATCCATATTGATAATTGATTTTGTTTAATGTTTGCATTTTCTAAAAACTGGATTGCTTTATTATTAGCAAAATCCGTTAATTTTCCCATTGCTTTTTCTAAAATTAGCTACATGTTTTGCTCCTTTTGTAATAATTATAGCTTGTTCTTTTTTATTGTTTCTTACCAAAGAAATTACTTCGTCACGTATAGATTTCCAATCCGTAAACATAGTTTTAAGAGTGTTAACATCTTTCATATCTCCTAAAAAACGTTCAGTGATAATATTAAAATTAGTATATACATTTTGTTCATAATTATTTACTGCTGTTACTGCAGAATCTAAGTCATCCGTATTCATAGCAAGAGTTATATCTTTCATGCTACGGTGCATTTTTACAATATTAATATTTACATCTCGTACTGCATTGCTCACTGTTAAAGGATGATTGTATAATTTGGTAGTAAGATTGGATAAAGTAGACATTTGCAAGACTGCAAACAGTCCTACAAAAACTAAAAATATTATTAAGATACCAAAACTGATAAATAGTTTGGTACGAATTTTCATATTTTGTAACATATAATTTGTCTCCATATAGTTATATTAATAGTTTGGACGATTTTACATAATGATATTTTTTATAGTAACATAGAATATCATAGCAATTAATAGATATAATGGAAATGGAGTCTAATTCTAGCGTTTAAATAAGCGAACATTGCTATTCTAATTAGTAATGCAAATATAATGCTTGATGTATTGAACTAATTAAATTTTCTGGCAATATTGAACTAAATAGGATTACCTCTACAAATCATAATATTAATCTAAGCAAGCTATAATTTAGGATACTTTATAAATTGAAAGTTTATAAAATTTCTTTACGTAACTTCAGTTTTTAACGCAATTAAATCTTATAATAATATTATTCTTGCATTATACTGACTTAATTGGGATAATATTTCACTGATTAACTTTACTTTAGTAATTAAGGCATGTAATTTGATTGCCTAATAATTAACGCTAAAAAGTTTGGAATTATAAAACAATATACATAATTGGTAAGCAACATGAATCATCATATTATTTTAACAAGTGGTCGTAGTGGTAGTAATTATTTAGCTAATACTTTAAATTTACATTCCCAAGTGGTTAATTATGGGGAAATATTGGCTAGTATGATAAATCCGTATAAACTTTACGACCGCTGTAAAAAATATAAATTATGTAATTATTCTGTTAATGATTATTTAAATTTTGCTTATACTAGCAAAACTTTTTTTTATTCTGCACAGTTTCATTCAACATATTATCGTTTTAAAAACAAAAAACCCAAAAGTTTCAAAACTTGGAAAAAAATTAGTACTCTTGGAACAAAAGATTTTTTTCTAAATTATTACAAGAAAAATGCTTTGGATTTCCTCATATCAAATGAAGATATTTCAATTATTTATTTGTATAGAGATAATATGTTACGTCGTTATATGTCTGGAATGTTTTTAAAGAAAACTGGTATTATTTATTCAGAAAAGGACGTAAAAATTCAAAAAATTCATATTGATTTAGAAGAAATGATAAATTATTTGGATATTTTTGTAAAAGAAGCCGAAAATGAAAAAATAATACTTGATAAGTTGAAAAATCATAATCTGATAAGTATTAAATATGAAAATTATTTTAAAAATCCAAAATCAATCTTAGATCATAACAAACAAGTATTTAATTTTTTAGAGGTCGAACCCATTGAATTAACCAGTAGTCATAAAAAAATATTACCGAAAGGCTGGGATGAACAGATTGAAAATTATGATGAATTTTGTGCTTGTTTAGCCAATACTAAATACCAACAATATTTAGATTAAAATTTATTATATAATCGAAATATATTGTAAAAATACGTCAATGACGTATAATTCTGCATATGGTCATTTATGAAACATCTATTTTTACAAAAAAAATCTCAAGTTTATTGAATGATGAAGAATATAGAAACCTCCAAAATAATATTGTCGAATCTCCAAGTTTAGGGAATATTATCAAAAATAGTGGTGGAATCAGAAAGTTATCTTATAAAGGTAGTGGTAGGGGCAAAAGAGGTGGTACTCGCATAATTTATTATTGGGCAACAAGTGAAGAAAAAATATTCATGTTGTATGTTTATTTAAAAAAGGATGCAGATAACCTCACTGACGATCAATTAGCAAAGCTAAAAAAACTAGTTATATCGGAGTTTAAAAATGAAAAATGAAGATTTTAATGAATTGGTTGCAAGTATTGAAGAAGCTGGAAAAATTTATAGAAATGAATCAAAAGCATCAAAAACATATGAGTTTCCAGAACCAGATGTAAAAGCAATTAGAGAGGATATTGGTTTTACGCAATCTAAATTTGCATCATTTATTGGAGTAAATATTCGCACTCTGCAAAATTGGGAACAAGGACATAGACGTCCAACTGGTCCTGCTCGTGTACTTTTAAAATTAGTAGAGGCAGATTCAATATCAGTATTTCAAAATCTACATATAAAATATGTATAACAAATTTTTAAGTAAGCTTTGGCGAGCAAATTGCCCGCCATATTACTTCACTTAATACAGTATTTTGTGATTTTAAATAACTAAAACTCCTTCAGCTTCTAACATTTGTACTAGACGAATTAAAGGCAAACCAATTATGGCTGTTGGATCAGTACCATTCATTTCATCAAGCAATGCTATACCGAAACCCTCAGATTTGAAGCTACCACAACAATTATAAGGTTTATCTATACTTAGATAATTTTCTATCTGTAGTAATGTTAGCGTACGAAATACCACACTAAAAACCACCATATCAATTTGAGTTTGCTTGGTCTCACTATTATAAACACATAAACCAGTTAGAAAATCAACTTGTCTACCACTGGCTTGAATCAATTGTTTAATGGCTTGTTCATGTGTACCAGGTTTACCTAAAATAGTATTATCAATCACTGCGACTTGATCCGAACCAATTATTAAAGAATTTGGATGAGCCGAATGAGCTGAATACGCTTTCAATTTAGATAAACGTGTGACAAGTTCAGTTGGTGATTCCCTAGTTTCTGGTGTTTCATCGACATTAGGAGCATAAGTAGTAAAAGGAATATGCAATCGATTCAAAACATCTTTTCTAAATTGCGAAGTTGATGCTAATACTAAGGGTAATTTTACAGAAGAAAAATTTGATGCAGTCATATTTGATATATAATTGGCTAGAAAATTTGACACATATTGATCCACATTATACCATTATTTATGTTAGAAACTTTACCTGAACAGATTCATTCACAAAATCTTGCTAATAAAAACCATAATCTAATAGGACAAATTGCAGTTTCTAAATTGTCTCAACGCTTATGTGATAATTTATATAGCACAGATGGATATGTACAAATTGATTGGCATTTTGCCCTGGATAATAAAAAACATCCAACAATTTCTGGCCAAATTAAATCTCAGTTACAAATGTTATGTCAACGTTGCCTAACACCAGTAACAACCACAGTAAATACTGAAATTGCTTTAGTAATTTTTACTGAAGAACCATCACAATATGAAAAAATACCACCAGATTATGATGTAATTATATTACCAAATAAACCAGTATCATTATTAGAATTAATAGAAAATGAATTAATTTTAGCTATACCCATCGTAGCAAAACATGAAATATGTCCATCTAATGAATTTCAAATAAAAGATGAATTTCAAGCTCAAAATGATGATATTGCTGAACCAAAAGTTAATCCATTTAGTGTGCTGGAAAAATTCAAATAGGAGTGCAAACTTTAGTTTGCAAAGCAAGATAAATCTTGCACTCCAGTTTTAAAAATCATCAAAAATATCATTTATATTAGGATTGTAATTATAAATGTGAAATTGCTTAACCATAGCATATCTACCTATTTCATTTATTTTGTGTGAAAAGCTAGAAAATTGATACTCATTAAGATTAGTAACGTAACCATGCTTAATTGGATTCATAAATAAATAATTTAGTTTAGTAATCCTCATCATCTCGTGGACAATAATCCCAGTAATTCCACCAAACTGGTAATTCACAATGAATTTTTTGACGAATAAAACGAGATGATGTGCCATGAATTTTTCTGATAATTTTTGGCAAATCTTGTCCCTTGTTGCTAATAGCGAATAAATGATAATGATTATCTAAAATTACCCCGTCATTCAATTTCCAATTCGCTATTTTGAAATTCTTTTTAATTAAGTAGTAATTTTTTAATTTCAGAATTTACAAGTAAAGAATTTCTATGATGAATAGCTCCAGTAATAAAATAAGGAGTATTATCTAATAGCAAATGAGCTGGAGTATGAGGATGTTGTTTAAACATTATTTAATTCCATAAAGGAGTGCAAACTTTAGTTTGCAAAGCAAGATAAATCTTGCAATCCTATCTATTAATTTCATGAAAAGGAGGGATATAGTTAATGCTAGATGCTATTTTAGGTTTGGGTTCGATTAGCTCCAGTATTAATTCGGTAGTTGATTTATATAGAAATGTTAGTGGAGTTTTTAAAGGTGATCAAAAAGCCCAGTATTTAGAACAAATGACAAATCATTTAGGCGGTATTGAAACTCAATTAGAACGGCTTTCTGATAAAATTATTATCGCTCCTGAGATGGAAATTGTACAGGATATAACGAAAACAAGCCAGCAAAAAATAGAAGATTTAAAAGAGGTAAAGATTTGTTTAGAGCTAATTCAACATGCGTTAGGAGAAGAAATACTTTCGTCGGCAATGATTTTAACCCCAGAGAAAATGCAGCAAGCTTTGGCAAAAAATCCTTGGGAAATTTTAATAGATGTGCGTCCACTGAATTCAGTTACTCCACCAAATAATCCAGATTTAGTACCAGTGGCTTTTTATCATAATGGCATACAATTTATTGGTTGGCAAATGCGTGATACGTTGCCTATTCTGTTTGATTGTCAATTTGATTTATTACCAAGTTCTATTAAATTTACGCCTGAAATTAAATCTGAGTCTACGGATGATGAAATTGGAGAAGAGTTTAGTTTTGAAGTGGTTAAAGTAAATTCTGTTGGTAAAATATACAAACGTAAAAAACATAGTGCTAGGCAACAAATTGAGAAAACTTATGATATAGATTTGGCGATGGTTTATATCCCTAGTGGAGAATTTATGATGGGTTCAAATGAAATAGATAGAGAAAAACCAATCCATAATGTCACTATTAAACAACCATTTTATATGAGTAAATATCCAATTACTCAAGTTCAATGGCAAGCTATTATGGGCAATAATCCAGCTAAATTTAAAGATGATAATAGACCAGTAGAAAAAGTTTCTTGGAATGATGCGATAAAATTCTGTGAGAAATTATCTAATTTAACTAATAAAAACTATCGTTTACCTTCGGAAGCAGAGTGGGAATATGCTTGTCGAGCTAATAGAACTTCACCATTTTATTTTGGGGAAACTATTACTACTGAATTGGCTAATTATAATGGTAATAAAGCTTATGGCTCAGAACCAAGAGGTAAATATCGTCAACAAACTACTGATGTAGGTATTTTCCCACCGAATGTTTTTGGTTTGTATGACATGCACGGAAATGTTTGGGAATGGTGTGCTGATAATTATCAAGATAGTTATAATGATACACCTAAAAATGGTAGGTCATGGAAAAAAGATAGTAAATATAAAGTGTTGCGTGGTGGATCGTGGGATGACAATCCTTTCAATACTCGTTCTGCTAACCGTTTCAGGAACAACCCAGATGTTATGTACTACAATATTGGTTTTCGGGTTGTGCAAACTTAGTTTCCCTTTATACTTTTACACTTTAATCTTTTAGTGTTAAAATTCTGGAGTGCAAAATTTATTTTGCAAACTAAACTCCAAATATTCAATTTAAATTTTAATAGGAAAAAATATGGCTGTACCTCAAAATCGAAAAACTCGTTCTAAACGTGGCATGCGTCGTTCCCATGATAAATTGACTGCTCCAACTTTATCTATTGAACCAGAACTCGGAGAAGAACATTTACGTCATCATATAAGTCCCTCAGGTTATTATCGGGGTCGTAAAATAATCAACGTTAAGGATGATTAAAATTTGATTTCACGTATTGCTTTAGATGCAATGAGTGGCGATCATGGTCCGTCTGTCATTATTCCAGCAGCTTTACAAATCTTAGCAGAAATAGATGATGTGCAAATAATTTTTGTTGGTGATGAAACTGTAATAAATCAACTGATAGTCGGACAGCCAGCTGATATAATGCAACGTTTATCTATTCGTCATGCTAGTCAAGTTATAGAAATGGATGATCCACCAGCATTAGCTTTGCGTAATAAACGTGACTCTTCTATGCGAGTCGCAATTAATTTAGTCAAACAAGATGAAGCTGATGCTTGTGTTAGTGCTGGTAACACTGGGGCTTTAATGGCAACTTCTCGCTATGTGTTAAAAACTTTACCAGGTATAGATCGACCAGCTATTATCACTGCTATTCCTAATAGCAAATATACATCTACTCATGTACTGGATTTAGGTGCAAATGTTGATGTTAGTGCTGAACAATTATTTCAGTTTGCCGTTATGGGATCAGTATTGACAAATGCAGTTGATAATTTATCCAATCCTAGAATTGGTCTACTTAATATTGGCCAAGAAGGAATAAAAGGTAACGAACAAGTCAAAGAAGCGGCTAAATTATTAACGAGTAGCTCAAGTATTAATTACATTGGTTTTGTTGAAGGTGATGACATGTTTACCGGCGAAGTTGATGTAGTTGTATGCGATGGTTTTGTGGGCAATGTGTCCTTGAAAACTATGGAAGGAGTTGCCAAAATGATTAGTTTTTATTTAAAACAAAGCTATAACCAAAATTTGTGGACTAAATTTGCAGCTTTGGTTTCTTTACCTGTTCTTAATAGTTTGCGTAAGAAGATTGATCCACGTCGTTATAATGGTGCTAGTTTACTTGGCCTACGTGGTATCGTAATTAAAAGTCATGGTGGTGCAGATCAATTTTCTTTTGCTTATGCGATTAGAGAAGCCATTGTTGAGGTACAAAAAAATGTACCATCTCAAATAAGTCATATACTAGCTACTTTACTTAGTGAAAGAAGGCATATTGAGTGATTTATTCTCGTATAGTTGGAACCGGTAGGTATTTGCCAGACCGGGTATTAACCAATGCTGAATTAGAAAAATTAGTTGATACTAATGATGAATGGATTGTTGGGCGTACTGGCATAAAATCTCGTCATATAGCAGCTGAAAATGAAAGTACTTGTGATTTAGCTGAACAGG
Organism: Thioploca sp.; assembly: GCA_030627235.1. Taxonomy (GTDB): domain Bacteria; phylum Pseudomonadota; class Gammaproteobacteria; order Beggiatoales; family Beggiatoaceae; genus DRQV01. The sequence goes on along the minus strand of DAOUSL010000086.1, from coordinate 2,391 downwards.
CTACTCTTAAAGCTTTGGAAGCTGCACAAGTTGATATTTCAGAAGTAGATTTAATTATATTAGGAACTACAACTCCAGATCGAATTTTTCCTAGTACTGCCTGTTTATTACAAGCTAGATTAGGTAATCATGGAGCAGCAGCTTTTGATGTGCAAGCGGTATGTAGTGGTTTTATTTATGCTCTTAGCATAGCTGACAAATTTATTAAAACTGGTGCAGCTAAATGTGCATTAGTTATTGGTGCAGAAGTTTATTCACGGATGTTAAATTGGACTGATCGTAATACTTGTGTTTTATTTGGTGATGGTGCTGGTGCTGTAGTTTTAAAACCAGATTCAGAACCAGGCATTTTATCCACTCATTTACATGCAGATGGTGCGTATAAAGATTTATTAACTGTCCCAGGCCAAGTTGCTAATGGTCGTTTAAACGGTGATGGTTTCACTAAAATGCAAGGTAATGAAGTGTTTAAATTTGCGGTAAATGCTTTACGAGATATAGTTGATGAAACTTTACAAGCTAATCAGTTAGATAAGAGTGCTATTGATTGGTTAGTTCCGCATCAAGCCAATATTAGGATTATTGCAGCAACAGCTAAAAAGCTAAAATTACCCATGGAAAAAGTGATAGTTACAGTAGCAGAACATGGTAATACTTCTGCCGCTTCAGTTCCGCTGGCACTTGATGTTGGAGTGCGAGACGGACGAATTCAACGTGGCGACATGTTGTTATTAGAAGCTATTGGCGGTGGTTTTACATGGGGTTCTGTATTGATTAAATATTGATTAAGATAGTCCTCAAATATGGGGACTATTGATGTTTAAAATGTACAATATTCACACAACCATCACATATATTCTGCAATTTCAATAAAGCTGCTGATAATTTTTGATCTCCCTCTTTCCACTTTATAGGGATAGAATCTTCTTTTAGGAACTTATTCTTAACTCCACGTTTTTTCATAGCATTATGCCATTCCTTTCTAGAAATTCTTCTTTGTTTATTAGTATAATCTGCTTGTTGAGCTAACATAGTTGTATATTGTTGTTCTAAAATTTTATCTGGTTTATCACTAACAATAGTATAAATTGTTTCTTTGCCAGTAGCTCCTTCTAATTTAAATGACCAGTTTTTGGCTGGTACGAAATACTTTTTACCTTTTTTAACTGGATTAACATTCTTTTTAGCGGCATTAGAAAAATCGGTAGTTGGAAATAAACGGGATATCTTATTAGCAGAATCAATTCGGAAGATATATACATGTTGTTTTGCAGGAGGTTGGAATATTATTTTATAAGTATCACCAGTTTTTAAAATATCCCCTTTCAATAAGTTAGGGTTATTAAACGATTGAGGTTCGCCTTGACCAGCATCACGATATAGATAATTTATTTTAAAACTAGCATTTTTCTTATCAGAAGTATTATTAACTGTTTTATCTGCTGTAGATTCAGAAATTTTAACTTGTTCGGCAGATGTTATTGGGCAACTATCTTTTTCAAAATAACATTTTTCTATGAACAAACCAGCAACAGTTAAGAGTAATCCTACAACAACGGTTAAGATAATTTCTTTCATTAATTCTTCCTATAAATTATAAATTTGGAATATATTATGCCTTGATTAATGAATAATTTCAAATTATGCAGGATTTACTTTTTAAAATGACGCTAGTCCGTCTTGACTGCATTCCCAACGAGGTCGTTGAGAACGAGAGAAAGGCAATCGTTTAGTAGATTTAAACGAGAAAGATAAATTAGAAGGACGTTTCATTCGTGTAGACCAGATACAATGGTCAGAAAAGGAAATCGTAACAGGTTGGCTTAAAGGGATGAACTTTCCAATTTGTCTTGTCCGCCAAGTCTTTACGAACATGGTAGCAACGGCATCATATATCTAACCTGTAGTAAACTGAATTCACAGTGGGACGAAATTACAACAATATACCAGGTGGAAAGTTGAAGTTTTTCATAAATCCCTTAAATCTAATGCTGCTTTAGCTAAATCTCCTGACCTTAAAGCTATAGGCTTTTAGTGAGTTACAGGTTTTGAAAGCTGTACATTTTTAAATATTTCTATTTTTTATTACCATATTTATATCTCTTTGCGTAACTTCAGTTATTAATTAATATTAATACGGCTTACGATTTAAATAACAGTAATACATAGTACATAAACAGAAAAGGAGGGACAATTGCAAAAATTAGTAAAAAAATAAAAATCAAACCTGTTGGCAATAAATTTAACCATCTGGGAGGAGCATCTATAACTGAAGTTACGCAAAGTAAAATAAATACTAGAATAAGAATAACTAACAAAAATAATGTTAGATAGCCTTCAAAACTTGTAGTTCGTGAAAAGCAGTTTTGATAGCTTTAAGATATAATTTAG
>DAOUSL010000306.1 GCA_030627235.1 Thioploca sp. | reverse complement strand
GGATAGATCCTAAGTTGGCTCACCAAGAATAAAAGAAGTTACGCGTACCGCTTCTATGGGAAACAGACTTTATTGAAATATAAAGCTCGAAATAGAATAGCCTCTAACTTCTTCTTTAATTAAAAGGTAAAACTCTCACCTTGGTAAGAGAGTTAAGAAAATTAAATCAGGAACAAATATAATGGCTAAATTAGGCTTTAATACAGCAGGAAAAGAAGAAATGTCAGCTCCATCAGCAGGTACAATCCCCGCTGGCGATTATAATGCTAAGATTATGGTAAGTGAAATTAAGCCTTGTAATAATGGTAAAGGGTTACACGTTGAGTATGAAGTAATTGGTGGCGTTCATGTAGGGCATAGAATTAAAGACTTTATGTTAACTGAACATACAAGCCAAGTGGCATTGGATATTGCAAATGGTAAATTAACAAGCATTATTAAAGCCTGTGGATTAGCTGCAATTGAAGATACAAATCAGTTACATGGCATTCCTTTTGGTATTAAGGTTACAGAAAAACCTAATACTTGGAAAAATAAAGAAGGTGATGAAATTACTTCAATGCGCAATGAGGTAGTTGAATTTATTAAAGGTAGCGCTTCGGTAGCTCAAGCCGCTAGTCCTGCTGATGAAGGTTTTGATGACACAGATGTCCCTTTTTAAAATCATTGACAATAGTTTTATAAAATGACTAATTAAAGGGAGTTGTAAAATACTCCCTTTTTTATTTTAAAAGGACAATTATTATGAATGAACTTATTGTTAATGTCGATGCTATTAATGCTAGAATTGAATCAGCTAATAGCCGAGTTTCAACGCCAAGAACTTACGTTGGGATGAGTGGTATAGGTGATTCGTGTACTAGAAAATTAATGTATACATTTAGGCATTGTTTTACTGATGACATAGATGCTAGATTAGGAAGAATATTCGCAACAGGGCATAAAGCGGAAGATGATTTTATTGCAGACTTGAAAAGCGCAGGACTTGACGTTTTTGGAGAACAAGATACTTTCACAGGGGTTCATGGATGGTTAAGGGGGCATTGTGACGGATTTGTAAAAGGAGTCCCTCAAGATGAGGAAACGCTGTATGTACTTGAGATGAAAACGAGCAACCATTCTGGGTTTCTTGCCATGAAAAAGAAGGGAGTCAAAGAATCAAAGTACCTTCATTACTGTCAGATGCAGATATACGGGTATAAAAGTGGAGCAACTAAAGCTCTGTATATGATGATGGATAAAAATGACTCATCTTATTATTTTGAAACAATTGATATTGATATTGAGTTCGCTAAATTGTTAGAACAGAAAGCTGAGAGAGTTATATTAGAAGAGGAACTTCCGTATAAGATAGGAAGTGCTAGTTGGTATGAATGTAAATTCTGTAATGCTTACAAAATTTGCCAGCTAGGAGAAGAAATGGTCAAATCATGTCGAAACTGTGAATTCGTCGGACTTGAGGAGCATCCTGATTGGAGATGTAATAAGTCGGGTAAATTGTTAGAGAATTATGATATTTGTGAAAGTTATTGTACTGCTGAGTTCTTGACAAAATAGTTCATAATAGGTTATAATTTAGATAGTTGATAGACTTAGCGGTCGAAAGCTGAGATTCGTTACCTCAGCCTCAACTATCTTTTAAGTAACGATAACCTATTAACGAGGGTTTCAAAATGTCTAAATTTCACACAACATTACAGTTTATTGAAAAAGCAAAAAAAGTTCATGAGGATAGATATGACTATTCCAAAGTTGATTATAAAAGAAGTTCTTTGAAAGTTATTATAATCTGCAAAATACATGGTGAGTTTGAACAGTTAGCGAATACACATCTGCTGGGAAGTAATTGTCCAAAATGTGCAAATAAAACAACTAGCGAAAAGACGAAATCAAATACTAAAGAATTTATAGCAAAAGCTATATTAATTCATGGCGATAAATACGATTATTCTAAGGTTGATTATAAAAACAGTTCGACTAAGATTATAATAATTTGTAAAACTCATGGAGAGTTCTGGCAAGTACCTTCCAGTCATTTAAAGGGTATTGGGTGTTCAATGTGCAGCGCCTCCTCACGAAGGAGGGAAGCAAAAGCCACATTTATTGAAAAAGCTACAAAAAAGCATGAAGGTAAGTATTGTTATAATGCAGTAGTTTATGTAAGTGATAATGCTAAGGTAGATATTAAATGTAATGGGTGTGAGTTTGTCTTTAAACAAACCCCTAATTCTCATTTAAGCTATGCGTCAACAGCTTATTCAAAATGCCCTAAATGCTCAGGTAGAGGTACAACAACACACGATTACATAAACTCTTTTATAAAAGTTCATGGCGATAAATTTGATTACTCTAAAGTAGACTATAAAAATTCAAAAGATAAAGTAATCATTATTTGCAAAATTCATGGAGAGTTTTTGCAAACAGCCGATGCCCATAGTCGTGGTGCGGGATGTCCTAAATGC
>DAOUSL010000144.1 GCA_030627235.1 Thioploca sp. | reverse complement strand
CGATAGCAATTAATGTAGATAACTATGAAAAACGTTCGCTGCGAGACATGGAGAGGCAAGCCGAAGTCAAGTAGTCCGTGACTAGCAGAGGTTCTCAAATACGAAGAAACAGTTAAAGCATAGCGGCGTTTCTTGATATTTTTGAACAAGCTCAGCGTTAAGTCATGATTTTAGGTAGACAATAGTTGCATCAGAATGGTTAATAAGTATTTTATTAAAACTGATATTGTAATTGCATATAAAAAGTCCGTTCTATTTCATTTATCAATACTGGAGCTCCTCTTTCGCCAAAGCCAAACTCACTATGTTGGTTATCTAATAAGTTGCGAACTCCTATGCTTAAATTTAACTCGGATGAAGCCTGCCAGCCTAATCTCATATCAAGGCGAGTGTAATCTGACACATTTTGACTATAAGAGTTATCTTCATAATACAACAATTCATCCTGCTTAAATAATTTATCTACATAATAAACCGCAGTATCAAATTCAACTTTTGGAAATATGTTCCATAGTACACGCATACTGGCTTGATGTTCAGGGCTATAGCCTTCTACAAGTTCAGCATTAATATCATTACTGGTTGATGAAATATGTAACTGGGTATTTAAATAACTATAAGTAGTAACTATTTTTAAGTTTTTACTTGCTTGCCAATGAGTTGCTAATTCTAATCCATATACCTCTCCATACATTTCATTTGAAAACTGATTAGTCAATGTTGGTGGAGGTGGAAACGGTTGGAAAGATACCAATTCGCTCGTGCGTAAGTCATTATATTTATTATAGAATATACTTGTATCTAACAGAAATTTATTAGCAATATTAAAACGATAACCAAGTTCATAAGCCATCAAAACTTCTGAATCTAAATCAGGATTACCTTTAAGGATAAAATGTGCTTCTGGTAGAGTTGCATTTAATAAAAAATCAGAATCAGTTCTTGAAGGAGTGCGTACTGCACGAGATACCGCCATCCAAACTATATTGGTATCATTGATATTCCATAATAAACGAGCAGTTGGCTGAATTTCTAACCCAGTATAATCATTATGTTCAAATTTAGTTCCCAACGTTAGTCGTAATTTATCAGGCTTTAGCATAAATTCACTTTGAATAAATGCACTAAATAACCTATCTTCTCGTTTAGCTGGAATATAAGCAAGCGGAAGTATAGTAGTAATATCATCACTGTTATAGCGAAAACCCAGTCCCCAAATTAATTCATTACGGTCACTAACTTGCCACCTATGTTGAAAATCAAGATCATAAGTATCACGATTCTCGTCGTAAGAAAATTCATTACGCTTAGTTTTATCAAAATAAGCTTGTAAAACAACATCGCCATAATCTAAATTACGTTGCCACTGAGCGAGCATATTTAATCCACTCATCTTTGCTTCACCAGTCAAATTTTGTGTATCAAGAGCCGATTGATTAGTTGTGCCATCGTACATATTAGCTTGCAAATTTATATTATCATCGTTAAAAAATTCCCAATCAGCACGCATTCCAAATCGTTTCATACTCCAATCATTGTCATGATTTTGGCCATTTTGATTCACAAACCCAGCATGATCATAAAATTTTCCATAGATACGATAGTTAACCCCATTTTCTAATTCACCACCATTTCGTATCCCAACAATAGCCTGTTCTTCATTAGTACCAAGATGAGTTGTAAGTAAATTACCATGAGTTTGTTTGGTTGATTTGGTAATAATATTAACAATTCCATTGACTGCATTAGCACCCCACAAAGATGCACCTGGGCCTCTGATTACTTCAATCCGATCTATGTCTTCCATCAGCATATCTTGAGTATCCCAATTAACCTCGGAACGCATAGGACTGTAAACAGTACGACCATCAACCATTACCAGTAAACGACTAGCAAATTGTTCATTTAAGCCTCTCGCACTGACTGCCCATTGGTGGGGATCCAAACGTGCCACTTGCATTCCTGGAACCATCCGCAAAGCTTCGGCTAAAGTAGTAATTCCTGCCCGCCGAATATCTTCTTGAGTGATAACAAATAGAGCAGCGGCAGTATTGGTTAATCGCTGTACTTTACGAGATGCTAATCCCGCTTCCGGATCAAAAATTTTAACTTCGGTGAGTTCCTCTAAGACCAAGCTTTTTAACTGATTTATCAATTCGGCTTCTTCATCAATTTCTTGTGCAGAAGCAACACTGAATATTAATAAGTTAAGTAATATAATTATAACTGTTTTCATTATGACTCACTTGATTAAAATTAACGATAAATTTTAGCAATACGCAATAAATTACCACTGATTTTTAAACCGGTATTTTTTACTTTCTTGGGATTAATTAATATTTTTACTTTTTCGTTACGCTTAAAGAATTGAATCATTCCACCCTGTTCAGCAAACAAATTTATATCACTTACAGTTAATATTGGATATCCGTCAAGATAATCTAATATTGATGCCAAATCATCTTCTTCTGATTTGCTGATAAATAAAATTTGACAATCTCTAGTATTTTTTAGGTTTTTAAGACGTTTTACTGAACTAATATGGCCATTTACATTTTCATTTTTTACTGCCAAGTCAATTCCTCGTTTAAACAAATCCTCACCCAAAATACAAAAGTTAAAAGGAGCATTATTGTTATTAAATGTTGTCTTTGGCCATTTAATAAAATAAGAAAAATTATAGAGAAAAACTGATTTTATTTGGTATTCTTTAGCAATTGGCAAGCCAGCTTGACTTGAATTCCATCCAAATAACAATATAACTAAAATTATTCGTAAATATGGTATATTAAACATAATTATAGATTTGTAATATATGCAGAAGAACCTTAAAAATTATAGGTTATATTAGTAAATTATTAATGTAAAACTCTTCGCTTAAAAGGAAAAAAAATGATAAAATCTTTCAAAAATGCCTCCATAAAAAATAAGCTCAGAGTTATCATCCTGTTTACTAGTGCAATTGTATTATCTATCTCCACAACTGCATACGTTGTCGGTGACCTAATAGCTTTCCGTCGTGATATGGTACACAACTTATTTATTTTAGCAGATTTAGTTGGAATTAACAGTATAGCAGGATTATTATTTGATGAAAGTGACACTGCCACCGAAAATATTTCCGCTCTAAAAGCTAATAAACATATTGTTGTAACATATATTTTTTCTAAAGATGGCAATTTATTTGCTGGTTATTTCAAAGAAGGAATACCAAAACAAGCTAAATTTAAAACAGTTGCAGAATATTATTTAAATTATTCTTTGGAACCAAATGATGAAGGCAATTTTTTATTTGAAGATGAGCATGTAAATATATTGAAACCAATTATTTTTAAAGGAAATTCACTGGGTATTGTATACATACAATCAGATTTAACTGCTTTTAATGAACGATTACTGTGGGGAGTAATCATTGTTATTTTTGTTTTAACGTTTTCGTTGCTTTTGGCATTTTTATTGGCTTCTCGTTTACAGCAAGTTATAACTAAGCCTATTTATCAATTGCTCACCGTAATGACAAGTATAGCAGATGATAAGGGTTATTCACATCGTGCTACTAAAATTACCAATGATGAACTTGGCACACTAACTTTGGGTTTCAATAATATGTTGAATCAAATTGAAATCCGCAACACTGAACTACAAGCGTATCGTGATGGTTTGGAAGAAATGGTTGCAACTCGTACCGATGAGCTAAAAAAACGTACTGATGAACTAGTTAAAAGTTCTGAACAACTAGCTAAAGCACGTGATGAAGCAATGGCAGCTAATAAAGCTAAAAGTGCATTTCTTGCCAATATGAGCCATGAATTACGCACTCCTTTAAATGGCATCTTGGGTTATGCCCAAATTATGGAGAGAGATAAAAGTTTACCAGAAAAATATAATGCTGGAATCAATATTATTCAAAATAGTGGACAATATTTATTAACTTTGATTAGCGATATTTTAGACCTTTCTAAAATTGAAGCAGACCGTATTGAACTGTATCCTACTGACTTCCATTTTGATGATTTTTTACAAAATATTATTGATATATTTCAAATGCGAACTAAACAGAAAAATATCGCTTTTATGTATGAAAAATTATCTCACTTGCCTACTGGTATTCACGCTGATGAAAAAAGATTACGCCAAATTTTAATAAATTTGTTAAGTAATGCGATCAAGTTTACTGATAAAGGAGGAGTTAGTTTTAAAATTGGATATCATAATAATAGAATTCGCTTCCAAATCGAAGATACTGGTATTGGTATTGCCGAAAATGATATAGATAAAATATTCACTCCATTTCAACAAGTTGGTGACCAAAGTGTACAAACTGAAGGTACCGGTTTAGGTCTTTCCATAACTAAAAAGTTGACGGAAATTATGGGAGGAAAATTAAATGTGGAGAGTAAATTTGGAAAAGGAAGCACATTTTGGTTAACGTTAGATTTGCCTAATATAGCTGGCTTTGTGAAACCTACCATAAAGAAAGAACCAAATATTATTGGAATTATTGGTGAAAGCCATAAAATTTTAATTGTTGATGATAAAGAAGCTAACCGTCTAGTTTTAACAAACTTATTATCCCCGTTAGGATTTGAAATTTTTGAAGCTGAAAATGGTCAAGAATGTATTAAAATAGCATTGGAAGAAAAACCAGATTTAATTTTAACTGATTTAGTTATGCCAATTATGGATGGTTTTGAGGCTACTCGTCAAATCCGACGAATTCCAGAACTAAAAGATGTAATTATTATTATGATTTCAGCCAGCGTATTTGATTATTATAAACAACAGAGCATGGAAGCTGGTTGTGATGATTTCTTACCAAAACCAATTCGTGCTGAAGATTTATTAAAACAATTGGGTAAATATTTAAAACTAAATTGGCTCTATGATGATGAATTACCAGTTGAAAATATTCTAGAAGCTAATGAACTAATTGGTCCTTCCAAAGAACAAGCAGAAATCATATTTGATTTAGCTATGAAAGGAAACCTTAGCAAAGTAACTAAACAAGCGAATGAATTTGCTCAAGATAATAAAAATTTGCAACAGTTTGCTGAAAAAATCAGTGAATTATCTAAAGATTTCGAAGAAGAAGAAATTTGTGATTTGATTGAATCTTATATGCAAGATGAATCAATCATTGAAACTGAACAAATCGGGCCATCCAAAGAACAAGCAGAAATCCTATTTGATTTAGCTATGAAAGGAAACCTTAGCAAAACAACTAAACAAGCGAATGAATTTGCTCAAGATAATAAAAATTTGCAACAGTTTGCTGAAAAAATCAGTGAATTAGCTAAAGATTTCGAAGAAGAAGAAATTTGTAATTTGATTGAATCTTATATGAAAAACAAATAAATGTCAAAAACTGATAATCATCATTAGAGGAATTACTATTATGAAACAAAAGTCCACTAATAATATATATAAAGATTTTATTATAATAGTATTATTTTCAATATTTGCTTTTGGATTAGCGATTTCGTTTGAGGGATTTGAACTAATTGTTGAATGGTCACGCGAACATGAAGAATGGGAAATTGATGAAATATTTACAGTAATTTTTATATCTGCATTTTCTTTAAGTATTTTTTCATGGAGACGTTGGCAAGAACTTCAGCAAGAATTAGATTATCGAATTTTAATTGAAGCAGAACTTAAAGATGCTAAAATAGTTGCTGAAAAAGCAAAAATTGCAGCAGAAAATGCTAACAAAGCTAAAAGTGCATTTCTTGCCAATATGAGCCATGAATTACGCACTCCTTTAAATGGTATATTGGGTTATGCTCAAATTATGGAGAGGGATAAAAGTTTACCGGAAAAATATAATACTGGAATCAATATTATTCAAAATAGTGGGCAATATTTATTAACTTTAATTAGCGATATTTTAGATTTATCAAAGATTGAAGCAGATCGTATTGAACTATATCCTACTGATTTTCATCTTGATGATTTTTTAAAAAGCATTATTGATATGTTTCAAATACGAACTAAACAGAAAAATATTGAATTTATTTATGAAAAATTATCCAATCTACCAATTGGAATTCACGCTGATGAAAAAAGATTACGCCAAATTTTAATAAATCTGTTAAGTAATGCTGTCAAGTTTACTGATAAAGGAAGAGTTAACTTTAAAGTTGATTATCATAATGAAAAAATTAGTTTCCAGGTGGAAGATACTGGTACTGGAATTGCTAAACATGATATAGAGAAAATATTCAATCCATTTCAGCAAGTTGGCGATCAAAGCATACAAACTGAAGGTACTGGTTTAGGTCTTTCTATAACTAAAAAGTTGACGGAAATTATGGAAGGAAAATTAAACGTTGAAAGTACATTGGGGAAAGGTAGTACTTTTAGGTTGACACTATACTTATCAGAAGTTACTGGTTTTAAAAAAAATACTGTAAGTAAAAAACTAAATATTATTGGAATTAAAGGTAAAAGTCGTAAAATTTTAATTGTTGATGATAAAGAAGTTAATCGTATGGTTTTATTAAATTTATTAGCTCCATTAGGATTTAAAATTTTTGAAGCTGAAAATGGCCAAGAATGTATTAAAACGACATTGGAGGAAAAACCAGATTTAATTCTGACTGATTTGGTCATGCCAATTATGGATGGTATTGAAACTACTCGTAAAATTCGACAGATTCTAGAAATAAAAGATGTGATCATTATTATGATTTCAGCTAGCGTATTTGATTGCTATAAACAACAGAGTATGGAAGCTGGTTGTAATGATTTCTTACCAAAACCAATTCGTGCTGAAGATTTATTAGAACAATTGGGTAAATATTTAAAATTGGATTGGCTCTATGATGATGAATTACCAGTTGAAACTATTCCAGAAGCTAATGAATTAATTGGGCCATCCAAAGAACAAGCAGAAATCCTGTTTGATTTAGCTATGAAAGGAAACCTTGGCAAAGTAACTAAACAAGCGAATGAATTTGCTCAAGAAAATAAAAATTTGCAACAGTTTGCTGAAAAAATCAGTAAATTAGCTAAAGATTTTGAAGAAGAAGAAATTTGTAATTTGATTGAACAACATATGGAAAATAAATGAATACTGAAACTTATAAAGGTTCTCTATTAATAGTAGATGATATTCCTGCTAATATCAGTGTCTTATCCGAGTCTTTAGAAGAAGCTGGTTTTGAAGTGGCAATTGCGAGAAATGGAGAGCGAGCGATTAAAAAAGCTGAGTATGCTAATCCAGATTTAATTCTATTAGATGTAATGATGCCAATTATGAATGGATTTGATGCTTGTAAAATTTTGAAATCAAAAGAAAAAACTAAAAATATCCCTATTATTTTCATGACCGCATTAACAGACACAGTTGATAAGGTTAAAGGATTTGAATTAGGAGCTGCTGATTATATAACTAAACCATTTCAATATGAAGAAGTTTTGGCTAGAGTTAATGCTCATATAAATTTACGACGTTTGCAAAAACAGTTAGAAGAACATTCTGAAGAATTAGAACAACGCAATAAACAGCTAGAAGCTTTTTCTCATACAGTTGCTCACGATTTAAAAAATCCATTAAACACTGTTATTGGTTATTCCGATGAATTAGTGGAAATTTGTATTGAAGATAAATTACTTAATGACGAATTATTAGAACAGCAAAAATTAATTTCTCAAGCTGGTCACAAAATGGAAGATATAATTAATTCACTATTGTTATTGGCAAAAACGGTAAAATCAACTGATATTGATATGCAGCCAATAGATATGTCAGAAATTATTTTCCAAGCTAAGAAGCGACTTGCTTATGCAATTAATGGCTGTCAGGCTGAAATAGTTTTGCCAGATTATTTTCCAACTGCTAAAAGTTATGCTCCTTGGGTAGAAGAAATTTGGGCTAATTATATTAGTAATGCTATGAAATATGGAGGTTATCCGCCTAAAATAACTTTGGGTGCTGATCAACAAGATGATGGTATGATACGCTTTTGGGTCAAAGATAACGGTGAAGGATTATCTTTAGAAGCACAGGCTAAGCTATTTACACTTTTTACCAGATTGCATCAAGACCGTGCTGAAGGACATGGCTTAGGATTGTCTATTGTTCAGCAAATAGTAGAAAAACTTGGAGGAAAAGTTGGAGTAGAAAGTGAAATTGGACAAGGTAGTATTTTTTATTTTACGTTACCGAAATAGTGCCTTAACAGCATTTTCTGGGGAATCGGTTTGCTCTCCCCATACTTTTGTATATTAACAATACGATGCAGTAGTTTGAAAATTATCAATATTATACAGTACAGTTACATCTCCTTTTTTAGTCAGCAAGATTCCATTAACCAAAGTTTTCCAATCTATTATGAATACTTCCATATGATATTTTTTGAATTACAGGTTGGACAATTAATCAATATTACTTATGTTTATATTGACTTTTTATTATACGCAACTACTTCCTTCAGGACTACCTAAATTTATCCTCAAAATCCTATAATTCTGTAAATTCTAATTCTGGCAATTTAAAATGAAATACCTACTAATAATACCCATATTAATTACCACCATATCTATTAACGCTGAAGTAATAACTGATGGTACACTAGGACAACAAATTAATTTACCTGGCTCAAATTTCCAAATCACCTCAGATTTAGGCCAACAACATGGCGGAAATCTCTTTCACAGCTTTCAAGATTTTAACTTAAACAGTCTAGAAACAGCAACCTTCTCTGGATTAAATTCTGTTCACAATATTATCAGTAGAGTAACTGGTGGAAATCCTTCCAATATTGATGGGTTAATTCGTTCGACAATTCCTAATGCTGATTTCTATTTCCTAAATCCATATGGAATTATGTTTGGATCAAATGCTAAATTAGATGTGCAAGGAAGCTTTCATGTAAGTACAGCTGATTATTTAAGATTGGGAGAAAATGGACGATTTGATGTGAGTAATCCAAATAATAGTTTATTGACAGTTGCACCAGTGGAAAGCTTTGGATTTTTAAATAAACAAGCTGCATCAATTTCCATCCAAAGGCTGGGTGAAATAACAGAATTTATCGCAGATAACGCTAAACCGTTAAGCGTACCTGAAGGGAAAACTATATCATTTGTAGGAGGTGATATCACCATCAACAAAGGTACTTTTTACAAAAAAAATGAGAAAAATATTATTCGAATACCAAGTATTTTCGCACCTACTGGACGAATAAACATTGTGGCTGTTGCTACAAATGGAGAGGTTAAACTACAGAAAGATAATATTGATATATCATCATTTACCAAATTAGCTAATATTTTTATTAAAGATTATTCTGTAATTGACACTGATGGTAGTGGTGGTGGAAAGATTTTTATTCGTGGTAAGCAACTTACACAAGAAAATAGTAAGATCCAAGCAAATACCAATGGTAATAAGAATAATTCTCTCATTGATATTCAGGTGGAAAAACATGCTGCTTTTAACAATAGTTACATTACTTCAAGTACTAATAATAAAGGTACAGATAATTTGATAAAAATACGGGCCACAGTATCAGCAGAATTTTATGATAATAGTTTTATATCAGCAGCTACACGTGGTAATGGTAATGCAGGAACAGTGTTGATAAAAGCACCAATTATTTCCTTTGGCAAAAATAGCCATATTTACAATAGCACGTTAAGTACAGGAAATGCTGGGAATATAATTTTGCGTGCTAGTGAAAAACTCATACTTAAAGACGGTGCAACCATCGAAGCGCCACCTTATAGTTCTAGTACAAGTGCCAATGGTGGTTTAATTCTGGTGGAGGCAAAAGATATTTTTATTACCAAAGGAGCTTATATTAGTTCAACAACTTTCAGTGATGGTAAAGGTGGTGAAACTATTATCCGAGCCACTGGAAAAATCACTTTATCAGATACTGACCAAAAAGGACTTGCTGGTGGTATTTTTTCTGCCTCTAATCCTGGAATTAATATGGACGATACTAAAGCTGGTAATAATAATGGTGGTTATATATCGGTTGAGGCTAATGAATTATTGATTGAGAAAGGTGCAATTATTTCCAGCAATACGATTTCTAGGCCACGTGAGGACGGTAGCCATCGTAAAAGTGCTAATGGTGGTAACATTGATATTAAAGTTCATGGCACGCTGAACATCGATGGTATTAATCTTCATGGCCAAACTTATGATGGTTTAGGCAGTGGTATTTATGTACGTTCCAGAGGCGAAAATACTGGTGATAAAGCTGGTCACATTAATATTGAAGCTGGGAAAATTAACTTAACTAATGGTGGAGTCATTGCTAGCACTACAGAAAATCATGCTCATGGTGGCAATATCAGCATTCAAGCTAAAAAAATTATGATTTCCGGTGATTCAAGCAAGCTAAAATTAAGAGAGCCAGCAAAACATCAAATAACCTATAAAGAAGATTTTCCTGATTCTAACTGAAGTTACGCAAAGTAAAATAAATACTAGAATAAGAATAACTAACAAAAATAATGTTAGATAGCCTTCAAAACTTGTAGTTCGTGAAAAGCAGTTTTGAT
>DAOUSL010000188.1 GCA_030627235.1 Thioploca sp. | reverse complement strand
CTAATTGATATTTATCCATTTTTTGATTATAACTTAATTTACTTTGAATTTACATTATTTATGGTTACATTTATAATACTTTGCGTAACTTCAGTTACTAATAAATTTTTTGCTTTTAATCTAATAGTACCACCATCTCCAGTTCCAACTTCATCGGTTATTCCTTCAGTACTTACCGAGATTATACTACCATTTTCCCAACTAGCTTCACCAGATAATTTAATTGAATCATTGGTTTCAATGTCTATATTACCACTATTACCAGTTCCAAAAGTAATAGTAGTTATTCCAGCACCGTTTAATAACTGTAATGAACCATCTTTCACTCGAATATTAATGTTACCAGAATTTCCAGAACCATAAGTTTGCATACCGAAAAAAATCCCATTTAAAGATAATTTTCCAGCTTCTAAGTCGATATCACTAATTTCTCCACTAGTTTCTGACAGTGCAAAGACTAAAGTTTCTTCACCATCAAAATTAGCAATTCCCTTAACTTTGATTTTTATGCCACCACTTTTTCCAATATTAGAAGTATGAGCAGTAATTTCACTACTATCAGCCACCAACAATTCATCAACTTGAATATCAATCCCTTCACCATCAATTGTTTCAGTATTAGCTTCTATTCCACCACCATACATTTCAAATTTACCACCACGAATAATAACTTTCCCACTTTTATCACCACTAGTTCTAACCATAGATTTAGCTAAAATTATATTACCATTGGTAGTTAATGACTCATTTAAATTTATTTCCTGTACAGAACCAACTCCAATTAAATTAAGATGCCCAGAAGCTGCTTCAAGAAAGGCATTATCAACTTGTAAATTTCCTCCAATTAAAGATAAATCTTCTCCAAATGGAACTGATAATTTGCTACCATTTACAGTTAAAGCTGAATTAGATAAAAAACCAAAAGATTCTACCGGTGCGATACTTAATATTGGATTAGTTAAATTATGTACATCAAATATTTGACCGTCTTGAAACTTTAAATAATCAGCTGTACTGGCATGAAAAGAACCTTGTATATCTAACTGAGCATTTTCACCAAATACGATACCATATGGATTTAATAAATACATATTAGCATCAGATCGTATAAGTCCATCGATATTGGAAGGATTACCACCAGTTATTCTACTTATGATATTATTTATGTTGTTTGGACTTGAGAAATTCGCACTTTCATTACTATTAATACTAAATGTATCAAAACTATGAAATAAATTACTACCACTTTGTCTGCCTAATTCAGCCCCAATGTTATAATCAGGGCCTGATAATATTGCTTCACCAGTTCCTAACGAACTGTCTAATATTATTTCTGCATAAACTGAAAAATTACTAAAAACGATAATTGATAAAATTAAAAATCGTAACATAATACTTTCCTAATGATTTACTTATATGTTTGAAATGATTTAAAAATTATACTAAATAACCCTCTTATTACAAATAATATACAAATATAATGCCAAACTCTAATACAATTCTTATTGTTGACGATATTCCAGAAAATATCAGTACTTTATTTGATTTCTTAGATGCTAATAACTTTGAAGTTTTAGTAGCACGAGACGGCTCAACAGCCATTGAAATCACCGAATATGAACGTCCAGATTTAATTTTATTAGATATAATGATGCCTGGTTTATCTGGTTTTGAAACTTGTGAACATTTAAAAGCAAATACTAATACTCAAGATATCCCTATTATATTTATGACAGCATTATCAGAAACTTTAGATAAAGTAAAAGGTTTAAACCTAGGAGCTGTCGATTATGTTACTAAACCAATTCAACAGGAAGAAGTTTTAGCTCGAATTAATACTCATTTGACCGTATATAATTTACAACAGCAATTAAAACTTAAAAATGTAGAGCTAAAAACAAAAAATGATGAATTAGAAGCAAAAAACCTTGAGTTAAAAATAAAAAATGATGAATTAGATACTTTTTCTCATACTGTAGCTCATGACTTAAAAAATCCCTTATCTCATCTTATTAACCTATCAGATTTATTGATGGAAGAATTATCTGATAATATCAGTGAACAAGGACATATTTGTTTACAACATATTTTAAATTCTAGTCAAAAAATGGTTAGTATTGTTAATGCTTTATTGTTATTAGCTAAGGTTTCTAAACAAGAGGTTCAATCAACTCCTTTAGATATGCAAGACATTGTTTATAAAGCGACTCAACGTTTGGATTTAATGATACGACAATATCAAGCTGAACTAGTTATCACAGATAAATGGCCTACAACTCTTGGTTATGCTGAATGGGTAGAAGAAGTGTGGGTAAACTATATGACTAATGGGTTAAAATATGGTGGTAAACCACCTCATTTAGAAATAGGAACAATCGAAACTCAGAATACGGTA
Source organism: Thioploca sp. (assembly GCA_030627235.1). Lineage (GTDB taxonomy): Bacteria > Pseudomonadota > Gammaproteobacteria > Beggiatoales > Beggiatoaceae > DRQV01. Next base: position 4,665 of record DAOUSL010000188.1, on the reverse strand, counting down.
CGTTTTTGGATAAAAGATAATGGTTCTGGTCTAGAACAAGAATCTATTGATAAATTATTCACTCAGTTTACTCGTTTTCAAACTCCAGTTGAAGGACATGGTCTAGGTTTATCCATAGTAAGACATATAATAGAAAAACTTGGTGGAGAAGTTGGAATAGAAAGTGAAGTTGGGGTAGGTTGTTTATTTTATTTTACATTACCAAAAGTTACCTGATTATATTGACTTTCTTAAATTAATATTGTCTTCAACCACCCATTTTAACATATCTAATTTTGAAGAATCACCAGTTGATTTGATTTTTTCACTAGTAAAAGAAACAGGTGATATATTAGTAGTTATCGTTGTTTTCAACTGATTAAATTTTTCTTCTAATTCAGATATTTGTGATGAAAGTTCTTGTTTTTTAATAATTAAATTATCTAATGAAGAATCACTATTATTGACAGGAATATTATTAATAAACCTATCGTAAGTAACTTTTTTCAGCTCTAAAAACTCTTCTTTTAATTTAGATATTTGGAATAATAATTCTCGTTTTTCACTAGTTAAAGTGTTTATTTCTATTTTAAAATCTTTCAGAGTCTCTTTAATATCATCGTGTTTTTTATGCTCATTAGAACTTTTCCAAAAACTCCAAGTTATCATTCCCCCTAATGCCAATAAAGTAATTCCTGGTAATAAAGCGACTCCAAATATTTTAGCACTACCTACTTTTATCAATCCATTTTCAAGCATATTTTACCCACTAATTAAGAATTAAGAATTAAGAATTAAGAATTAAGAATTAAGAATTAAGAATTAAGAAAAATTAATGATTTTGTAACCATATTTCAACTTCCTTTTTTAATTGTAACCGTTCTTCTGAATTTAAACCATTTGGATCAAAACGATATTTCTGATGTAATTTAAAAATAGATTTTATATCAACTATTTGAATACGTGTTAACCAATCAGTTAAATTTTCACCAGCTTGCTTAACATATTTCTCTTTATTTAATCTTTGAATTATCTGATAAAAATCTGAGTCATTACCAACAATAGTCATTACTTTTTGTTTATTAACATTAATAACCCTTTCTCTAAAATAAAACCGCCAAATTAAAATTAAAATCAATGGCAAAATTAACCATAATAACCAATCATTACTATCATCATTATCATCAGTCCAACGCCAATAAGAAAATTCATATCCTATCCAAGACCATATATCATAAATAGGTTGCCACCAAGATGACATTTCCTCTTCAATTTCTAACCAAACTGCCGGAGTATTATCAACTTCCTGCCAACGACCATTTAAATAAGCAATTGTCCAAGCATGAGAATGTCGTTTTCGTACTATGTAAGTGTCTTCTAAATAACTATATTCAGTAACATAATAACCAGAAGCATAACGAGATGGAATACCAGCTGCACGTAATAATAATGTTGTAGCAGTAGCAAAATATTCACAATGGCCAGCTCTACTTTGTTCCAAAAAATATTGGAGTGGGGAAGTGCCAGACGAAGTTAAATTAAGAGTATAAGAAAAATTTTGAGCAAAAAACTGAGATAAATTAGTTAAAACCTGATTTGGAGTTTGCTCAGAAAAATTTAATTGCTTGGCCAATGTTAATAAATATTGTTTTTCTTTATCAGGAAGTTGTAAATCACTATCAGTTGGTAATGCGTCCAATGGAGTATCTTTACCAAAACTCGCAGTATAAACAGCTAAATCAGGGCCTTTTTCTATTTTAATAGCTCCAAAAGGATTAGTTTTTAAGGTTGGTACAATAAGATTAGAAATCTGTGAACTACCATGAGGCACTGGTAAAATACCTTTTCCTTTATGCAAATAGCTAGAAATAGTAACTTCATTATCTAACTCTGGATTAGCAGTAAATTGCCAAACTGTACCATCTTTAATTGGAGGAATATTTTTAAACACTGGTTTTTTTGCATGCCAAGTTGTGCCGAAATAAAGATTATAACTAGCATCTCGTAAATTTAATGGCGCTTTAGTATCAACTCGCAGTAAGATTTTATCAGATTGTTTAAGTCTGCCGATGTCTCCAATAGCTGTATTTTGTCGGTATGGATCTCTTGAGTTTAAAAAAAATTCTTCTATCCAATCAAGAATTAGCATTTCTACTTCAGTCTGTAAATGCCTTAATCCTAATTGAGTATTATAAGCTAAAGTACCTGCTATTATTAATAAAAATAACCAATACAAGCTAAAATAGCGTTGAGGTCGAATCGCCCATAATCCCCATCCAGTTAATAATATAATGCCAGCAAAAAACCAAGTTTCACGTCCAACACTGGCAGCTAATAAACACATCATAATATATGGATAACTTAAATTGATGCGAGTATTAGTAACAGTGCTGCCTTTAGCTTCTTGACGACGCAATGAATAAAATAGACTGGTTAATTTAACAGAATTTTGAATACTATAAATTTGGATGGTTAATAATAAGAAAAATATTATGGGTAGCCAACTTAATAAAGTCATTAACCCACGTAATGATTCTTGGTCAAACAGATAAATAGCTACTATTACTAAAATTACTGCACTCCAATCGGTAATTCGATTAAAGTCTTTGTCAGATAAATCCCAGCGCCAATTAACCCAGCGAGCTGTTTCTAAAATTAATGCCATCGGTATAGCAATAATTAATAAATTTATTTGCCAGCCCCAAAATATTACTGCACAACCTAATAATAATGTTGGTGGTATCATCAGAAAAGTAAGTTAATAATTGTTATCTCTAATTCTGTAAGACTTACAGGTTTTTTGAAATATGCGTCAGCTCCAATTTCTAAACATTGTTCCTTGCTACCAACCACTATCAAAGCACTTATAGCAATGATTGGAATTTTTATGTCTTTGGCTCTAATTGTTGTTATTGCCTCAATACCATCTATTTCTGGCATTTGAATATCCATTATGATTAATTCAGGCTTTATTTTTATTGTCTTTTCAATTGCTTGTGAACCATTATATGCAATAACAACCTGATAACCTCTACTACGCAAAAAAGTAGCTAAGGTTTTAGTAACCATAAAGTTATCATCGACTAGTAAAATCGTTTTATCTTGTTGATCTATTTTAGTTAAATTATTAGACTTACTATCAACAGTTGTAGGTTGCCAAGGCAATGAAATTATAAAACTACTACCTTTGCCTATTTCACTTTCAAGAGTAATACTACCTCCATGCATTTCTGCAAAACGATATACTAGAGACAGTCCAAGTCCAGTTCCGCCTTGATTTCTAGACAATCCTCCATTTAATTGCACAAAAGGTTGAAATAAAAGTTCCATATCCTTATCTGCAATACCAATTCCAGTATCAGATACAATTAAGTCTACTGCGTCATGCTCTGGATAACCGCAAACCGTAAAACTAACAGTACCACCATCAGGAGTAAATTTAATAGCATTGGTGAATAAATTTAATAGGATTTGTTTTAGACAACGTTCATCAGCTTGTATAACTGTGATTTCATCATAGGAAGTATTAAATACGGAAATATTTTTTTCATGGGCTAATTTACTAGTAATACGTTGACAAACATTACCAATAGTTTCAATCATAACCGAAGATATATCTAACTTAACTTTACCAGCTTCTATTTTTGCAATGGCTAAGATATCATTGATAATTGCTAATAATTTATTACCACTATCTGTAATCGTATGTAACGATTTAATTTGGTTGGTATTTAAATTTCCATAATAACCTTCGTGTAAAGCATCAGTAATCCCTAAAATACCATTTAGTGGAGTACGTAACTCGTGACTTATATTGGCTAGTAGTTCATCTTTAAGACGAGAAGCTTGAGATAATTTTGCATCAGAAATAGTTAATTTTGCATCATAATTTTGAAGTTGTTGTTTTAAGATTTTTGGATTATTTATATCACTGATAATTCCAATTATTTTATTTTCTTGCTGTAGATAAAAATGTTTAGCCAGAAATAGTTCACCATTTTTACGTTGCATTTGAAATTCAAAACTTGTTCCTATGATTAACTGTTGAACAAATTGTTGAAATACTTCATTATTAATATATAATAGACTAAATTTCTGGTTAATAAGTTCTTGTTCTTTATAGCCAAATATAATTTCAGTTGCATGGTTGCAAGCTTCAATTTCCTTAGTTTTTAAATCAATAATTAAAACAGCATCACTAAGGTTAGATAATATTTCTTGCAATAACTCTTGGGGAATGTTTAATATATTAGTCATCATAATTATTTGGTTTAGGAATAGATTACATATTAACGATTATATTTTGACAAGATTTAAATATTTTTTAAAGAATCAAAGAATAATAATTCTTAATTATGAATGCTTAATGCTTAATTAAATTCAAAATAAATATCAATTACTTATATTGTTATAGTTTATCTAATTGAAATCATGCAAAAATATTTTATAGATTTTCATAAATAATTACATAATTCTATAACTAATCAGTATATTTATGCAAATAGTATTAGACATTTTTCCTAAATACCAAAATTAATATAGCTAAGTATGATTGTATTAATTGACTTTATGTAGGATGTAATGAGTTTACGAATTACATCTTGATGCAATTCCCTTCGGTCATTGCATCCTACATTTTTCCTAAATACCAAAATTAATACAATCATACTTAGCTATATTAATTTT
>DAOUSL010000168.1 GCA_030627235.1 Thioploca sp. | reverse complement strand
GCGGAGTCGCCCTATGAGACCGGACGTGTCAGGGCAATTATAACCGTTTCGCTGAAAAATTGATTAGTTCACGGAATAAGGACGTTCCGTGAACATCATGAAATTTCTGCGAAACTCCTTTTTATGAGTGAAAATAGAGTTTTGCCAACCAGCAAGAATACAAAAATAGATTACATTATTTTTTTCCAAATGCTCTAGAAATATTGCTGGTGTGACAGTTGCTTCTATTCCCCCAACTAATCTCTTGTTTATTTCATATCTGATTTCAGAAGTAGCTAAAAAAATAGGAGAATTTAAGTCATCTTTACCTAAATAAGAAGTTAAAAATTGTGATTCATCTCTCAAAGTTTTAAGAGAAGTGCGTATCTTATATACAGAGGCTTTCCTTTGTTCACTTTTAATTTCCTTGCGTTCCATCAAATAGGTAGCAACACCAGCCATTGCTGCAAAAGCAGTTGCAACAGGAGCGACGAATTCTCCTAAAAATAAAAGATAATCCATATAAATAACCTATATTAATTTAAAAATATTACCATATAAATCATGGAATATTATTCCATACATGAAAAAATATGTCAATTTATAAATTTAAGTTAATTATCTATATCATTATGATTTTAATTGAAATATTTAGCTAACCACTACACTAACCAATTTTTTAGGTATTACAATGATTTTTTTGATAGTTTTACCAGCAGTAAATTGTTGTACTTTAGGTTCATTTAATGCCATTTGTTCAATAGTCTGTTTATCAGCATCAACTGCTACAGTAATCTTGCCACGTACTTTACCATTGACTTGCACTACCATTTGTAACTCATTGCGTACTAATGCTTGTTTATCAGCTTGCGGCCATTTTACATCCAAAATTGATTCCGAATGTCCCAATGCTTGCCATAATTTTTGCGTAATATGTGGCACTATTGGGGATAACATCAATACTATGGCTTCCAATGCTTCTTGGGTAATAGCTTGGATTTGTGGAGTATTTTTAGCCTTACTTATGTTATTTAGCAACTCCATTATCGCAGCAATTGCAGTATTAAAAGTATACCGCCTACCTATATCATCACTTACTTTAATAATGGTTTCATGTACTTGACGACGTAATGTCTGTTCTGTTTCAGTAAATTTAGCTGGAGTTAAAGTTGGAACTTGATTATCAATATGAGTATATACTTGTTTCCATAACCGTTTTAGAAATTTAAATGCACCTTCTACTCCGGTATCTGACCATTCTAAGGATTGTTCTGGTGGAGCTGCAAACATGATATACAAACGGATTGTATCCGCTCCATATTCTTTGATTAAACCCTCTGGATCAATACCATTGTTTTTCGACTTTGACATTTTGACCACTCCACCGCTTTCAACTGGCTGGCCGTCGGCTACTAACCTTAACTTAATTTCTTTACCATCAGTATATTCCTCTACTTCATTATCTGAATACCAAGTTCTTTCATGTTCAGTATCACGGTAAAAACTCTTAGCCAACACCATGCCTTGAGTCAACAAATGGGCAAATGGTTCATTGCCTTGTACCAAACCTTCGTCCCGCAATAAACGATGGAAAAAGCGAGCATATAATAAATGTAAAATTGCATGTTCAATTCCACCAATATATTGATCTACTGGCAACCAATATTGCACTCTCTCATCCAACATATCAGTTTTACAATCAGCACTAGCATAACGAGCATAATACCAAGATGATTCCATAAATGTATCAAAAGTATCAGTTTCTCGTTTAGCATCAGTACCGCATTGAGGACATTTTACTTGATAAAAATTAGCATCTTGTTTTAATGGTGAACCAGTTTTACCTATCATTACATTTTCTGGCAATACCACTGGCAAATCAGTAGCTGGAACTGTACCGCAAGTTGGGCATTCAATCATTGGAATCGGACAACCCCAATAACGTTGGCGAGACATTCCCCAATCCCGTAAGCGATAATGAATTTGGAGTTTACCTTTATTTTGGCTTTCTAAATATTCAGCAATAGTATTGAAAGCTTGTTGGGAAGTTAAACCATCAAACTGGCCTGAATTCACCAATATACCTTTATCTACATAAGCTGTTTCCAATTTTTCTGCAAGCTTGCCATCGGTCGGAATAATTACTTGTTTGATAGGAATGTTATATTTCTGAGCAAATGCAAAATCCCGTTCATCATGAGCTGGAACTGACATCACCGCCCCAGAACCATAACTCATTAATACAAAATTAGCTACCCACAATGGCAAAGTTTCACCAGTAATCGGATGAATAGCTTGTAAACCAGTATCCATACCCAATTTTTCCATGGTTTCCATATCAGCTTCAGCAGTGCTAGCTTTACTACATTGCTTAAGGAAATCAGCTAATTGAGAATTATTTATGGCTGCTTGTTTTGCTAATGGATGTTCGGCTGCTACTGCTACATAAGTTGCTCCCATTAAAGTATCTGGTCGAGTAGTGAATACAGTTAAATCTTCAGCACCAACTTTAAATTTAATTTCAACTCCTTCTGAACGACCGATCCATTTTTGTTGCATAATTCGTACTGAATCTGGCCATTTACCTTCTAACTCTTTTAATCCTTGCAATAATTCTTCAGCATAGGCTGTAATCTTCAAAAACCATTGAGATATTTCTCGTTTTTCTACTAAAGCTCCTGATCTCCAACCACGACCGTTGATAACTTGTTCATTGGCTAATACAGTTTGATCAACTGGATCCCAATTAACTGGAGCTGTCTTTTTATAGACTAATCCTTTATTATATAATTGAATAAATAGCCATTGTTCCCAACGATAATAGTCTTTATCACAAGTAGCAACTTCTCGTTTCCAATCATATCCTAAACCCAATTTTTTCAATTGGTTCCGCATATAATCTATATTTTCATATGTCCATTTAGATGGTGGAACATTATTTTTTATCGCTGCATTTTCTGCTGGCATACCAAAAGCATCCCAACCAATTGGTTGCAATACATTTTTCCCCAACATTCGTTGATATCTAGCAATCACGTCACCGATAGTATAATTACGAACATGTCCTATATGTAAACGACCACTTGGATAAGGAAACATACATAAACAGTAAAATTTTTCCTTATTAGGGTCTTCAGTTACTTCAAAAGAATGTTCCCAACTTTGTTGGATTTCAGGCTCAATGGTATTTGGGGTATAGTGTTTGATAGTCATTGCTTTAGTGTTATTTATTAATTTGTTAAATATTTTAACATAAAGCAGTTGATATTTATCTTGAATTTAATTAAGAATTAAGCATTCATAATTAAGAATTACCATAATCTTATTCAAAAAATATTCTTCAGACAATAAAAAAGACCTGATAAGTTATTAAAAACCTACCAGATCTAATTTTAAAAATAGCTTAAAAATTAAGGCTTACTTATGTACGCCCATCTTTTCACGCCAGTTTGGATATATTGAATCAGCATCAGCAGTGAAAGTTTCAAAAGCACCACGTAATTCTTTATGCTCTTTAGCATATTCAATTATATCAGCACCTTCCATCCAAGCATCACGAGCTTGACGTAAAGAAGTTGCACCAGCAGCTCCACCGTCTTTATGACCGAATGCACCACCACCAGAAGTTTGAATTACATTACAATGGCCTAAGTTATCAAAGAAACCAGGTAAACGTAAAGCATTCATACCACCAGAAATAATTGGAGTAGTAGCCTTCATTCCTTCCCATTCTTGATGATAGAATAATCCATCAGCAGAATCACGTTCTAACATATAAGCTAGATTCTTTTCAGTGATATCACCTTCCATCTTACCATATCCCATAGTACCAGTATGAATACCGGAAGCACCTTGTAGACGGGACATTTTCATATGGGCAAGAACACTGTAACCACGATTACTTTCTTGGGAAGTAACTGCACCATGACCAGCACGATGATAATGTAAGAATTGGTTAGCGAAATAACGACGACAAGTAGTAATTGCAGTAGGGCCACCAACATAACCATCTACTAAAAATGCTACGTGATTACCGAATTCACCAAATTCTTCTAAGATGTATTCACCACGACGAATCATTTCAAATGGGTCATCAGCAGTAATATTAGCAGAAAAAATCTTAGCTTCACCAGTTTCATCCTGAGCTCGTTTCATAGCATCAGCAATTAACGGTATGATTTTACGAATAGGGGCAAATACTTGATTACCTTGTGGTTCATCATTCTTAATGAAATCGCCACCTAACCAGAATTGATAACATGCAGCAGCAAATGGTTCTGGACGTAAACCCAACTTAGGCTTAATGATAGTACCAACAACCATACCACCATTTTCTAGTGGACGACGTAATACCCGCCACATATCTACGATGTTTTTATTAGGACCATCGAATAAATTCAGGTATTTATGAGGTACATAGAAATCCATCAATTTGGCATATTCTACGTCACCCATACCTTGGTTATTACCAACGCTCAAAGTCAAGAAAGATACGATCATTGCCCGACCGTCACTCATATTACGGTCAAATAAATCAACCGGATAGGCAATTTTCATTATTTCTTTTTCTTCATCGATTTCATAAACTAAAGCGTCAACGCCCTTAGTGAAATCATCAGTAGTACAAACTTCTACATTAGTACCAGTGGAAGATTCGGCAGCAAAATGAGATGCTGTACCTAAATAATCAAAAAAGCCTGCCTTTGGCTTCATTATATAAGCACATAAGACGTGATTACCACCTTTAATCAGGTCTTCTTCTTTTAGACTTAAATCAGAATAACGATTTGATTGATCCATTGCCATAATTTAAAATCCTAAATATTAAAATAAAAATTGATAATTTTGAATAACTGAATATTTTACACGAAATTAATTAAAAATGGAATTGTATATTATTATGATAAGTATAACCAATAGTATAATTGAAATTATAAGCCTATTATTTTTAACAAATTATCATAAAATTCTTATGTAAAATTAATTTTTTATAGCATACAATCTTTATCTACACATTGATTTATCTCAATTGTTATATGAGATAATTTGTTAAAATCTTGCAAAAGTTTTTTATAATGTTCTGATGATTTAGGAAAATGAGTTACTAAAGAAATTATAGCTGCATAATGATTAGCACCCACTTTCCAAATATGTAAATCTGTAATTAAATTATCAGAATCTTGTTGTATAGTATTTTTGATATCGGTTTTATATTTTTCTTCGATACTAGCATCTAATAAAATCGGACTAGTCTCTTTTAGTAATCCATATGCCCAACGAGTAATAATAATTGCTCCCACAATTCCCATAATTGGATCTAACCAATTCCAACCAAAATATTTACCCGCAAATAAGGCAATTATAGCTAATAAAGAGGTCAACGCATCGGCTAATACATGGAAATAAGCGGCTTTTAAATTATGATCGTGATGTTCTCCATGATGATGGTGATGATTATCCCGTAGAATAAAAGCACTGGCTATATTAATTAATAATCCAAGCACTGCTACACTAATCGCTTGATTAAACTGGATTATTTGTGGGTCAAAAATACGTTGAGTAGACTCTACTAGCATTACTAATGCAACTACAGCTAATGCTACTGCACTAGCAAAACCGCCTAATACACTGACTTTTCCGGTACCAAAAGTAAAAGCTGGATTATCGGCATGTTTACGAGCATAACGATAAACAAAAATTGCTATTGTAAATGCTGCTACATGAGTCCCCATATGCCAACCATCTGCAAGCAAAGCCATCGAGCCAAATACACTACCAGCAATTATTTCTACCACCATTGTTAAGGCGGTTAAAATTAATACTTGTAAAGTGCGTTTTTCACCATGTTCATGAGCAGTAACAAAATTATGACTATGTTGCCATTTATTTAAGGTATGTGAATGCATATTTAAAATATTGTTAATTACAAATTAGTTATTCACAATTGAAATGGTATGTGAGCATCGTGATTGTATCGAAATTATTATTCAATTATGATGGGTAAAAATACCCACCAACTTATCAAACTTTATTTAGTAAACTTACTCCGCATATAAGCAACTAATTTCCATATTTTTTCTTCAGAAAGACCAGCATCGGAATCAGGTCCAAAAGCTTCCATTTCAGTGCCTTCGCTACCATCTTTTGTAATCCAGAATAATTGACCATCTTTTTTGCCTTCCATATAACCTGCAACATTGAATGCAGTAGGTTTTATCTCAATATCTTCAGCAGCAGATCCTTGGCCATCACCTTCCATACCATGACATTTTTTACATTTACTCTTATACAGACGTTTAGATGTTTTCAGAAAATCGTCATCAACGTCTTCCATATCAATAGGACTTTCCATTGCAAGATAATCAGCTGGAGCAGTTGGAGTAACATGTTCAGCAGCAATTACTACCATATTTAACGATAAAAAAACTATTCCTAAAAGATAAGATAATACAATTTTCATATTTTATACCTGTTTTAAAAATGGTAAATTATTAGATTTAACCCAATCTGCACTCAAAAAAAGGGCAGGAAGAATATCCTCCAACCCTTTATTTAATTACAACCTAGTAAATATCTCTAGTTGTATTATAGACATTAAATTTACCAGTAGGCATATCTAAACCGGTAATTCTAGCTTTTTCCTTCAAAGTTTTATCATCTAATACAACAACTTCACCTTCTTTGTCCCACAAAGAAATCCAAACTTCATCACCGTCTTTATTGAATTCCATATGCACAACTTTTTTCTTAAAGACTATTTCTTTAGGATCAGCATCTGGTTTATTAATATCAAAGACTGTCAATACATTGGATTTATTTTTGTTGATAGTGTTATCACAATAAACATTAGTACTTTTTGGATGAGTCTTAATAAATAATGAGTTACCATCAAGTTCCCATTCTCGAACTACAGTCCAAGCATGTTTACTTTTAGGATCAGTACTAATAATAGAAACTAAGCCTTCACCAAGATGCACAGTAGCCCAAACTCTACCAAATTCAGGATCAATCCAGTTAGCACCACGACCAGGGTGAGGTTTTGTACCAGTGATAATATTCTTCACTAATTTACGTTCTACAGTGTCAATTACAGAAATAGTATCACGAGCATTAGCTGCCACCATGAAGTATCTCTTAGTAGAATCCCAACCACCATCATGCAAGAAACGTTCAGCATTAATAGAAGTTTCAGTAACAGTACCATCTTCCATACGGCTATAATCAACTAATAAAACTACTCCGGTTTCTTTCAGATTCAGAACCCATTCTGGAGCATGATGTGAAGCAACGATAGAAGCAACCCGAGGCTCAGGATGATATTCATTAGTATCATAAGTATAACCACGAGTACCCATTACTTTCAAAGGCTCAAGAGTATCACCTTTCATGATCACATAATGAGGAGGCCAGTAGTTACCAACAACTGCATATTTATCTTCAAAACCTTCAAATTTACTAGTATCAATAGAACGAGCATCTAAACCAGTTCTTACTTCTGCTACTAGATTTGGTGGTTCAGCCCACATATCCATCATAGAAGCTTTACCATCTCTACCGATAGCGAGCATATATCTACCTGTGGCAGAAGTTCTAAGAATATGAGTTGCAAAACCTGAAGGAATTTTACTCAAAACTTTTTTAGTATCACCATCTATGATAGTAATTTGACCAATATCTCTTTCCACTACACCAAAATAATTTTCCCAGTTCTTTCCGGCTGGTGGTTCAGTAGGTCTATCAGCGACTGGTACATGAACTTTCCATGATTTTTTCATCTCCTTCATGCCAAATTCTGGAGGTTGAGGAGCTTCAATCCGTACATATTTAGCCATTAACTTGGTTTCATCTTCAGTCATGAAACCATCTCTACCCCAACCAGGCATACCGCCTTCAGTACCTTCATATAAGATTTTTTCCAATTTGGCTAAAGTCTTTTTGAGGGTTTTTTCTGGAGTAATATTTGGACCGGTTGCACCTTTACGTAATGCACCATGACAACCTGAACAACGGTCAAAATAGATATGTTGAGCTTTTGCAAACTCTTCACTTGTTAAAGTAACATCTACACCACTTACTGTATCAGCTACTGCTGGAGTAGAATTTTCTGGGGCAGCATTTTTAGGTGTTGGAGGTATATTAGGAGGTGCACAGCTTAATAAACCTGCACTAAGAACAATACATAACAACGAGCTGGAATGTGTTTTTAAAACACTTGGATATTTCATAAATATTAACTCATTAAATTTAAGTTTATGTGATTAAATAGATTTATAAATTCATCATTGTGAGTAACAATTTTAACTTCTTAACATTCTTAAAAAAATCAAATAATCCCAAAATATTAAATAACTTGTAACAAAGTTGATCTAAATTATCAAACTCTAAATACAGTTTGATTCAAACATACATTTTTTGGCAGTACCTTGATTTAAATCAAGCATAATAGGTTCATAAAAATATTTGTTAGGGCTTTTATAAATTATATTGAATACGTTAAACAATATATTCTATGCGAATTAAGAGTTAAAAATAAATAGCGAGTATACTTAAATTTATATTTAATGGATTGGGGAATACTTTTAATATCAACATTTATATTCATAATTAAGGTATTTGAAGTTAAAATTTTGGTAGTCCTGAAGGAAGTAGTGATGTATAATAAGAGATTAATTTATAAATAATAATGATGAACTGTCCAAGTTGTAATTCAGAAAATATTATAAAAAACGGTAGCATCCAT
>DAOUSL010000264.1 GCA_030627235.1 Thioploca sp. | reverse complement strand
TTACGTCAACGTATTGCACGTCTTGTGAGAAAAACTCTTTCCTTTTTAAAAAAATTAGTAAACCATATTGGAGCAATTTGGGTAGGGATTCTTTTATTCATCATTATAATAAATGTTTTTCTTAATATAATTTATCTTGGCATTACATCTATAACACTACCCTATTTTCATTAAATAATATCAATTTTATCCAACAATTGTTTTCTCAACTTAAGAGACAAGCTAGTAAAGTGTATATATAATCCTTCATCTTCCCGACTTAATACTTTGACATATACATCTTCTTCGGAAAGGTTGACGAAATTTATTTTAAGATTGCTTAATGGTTCTAAAATTGGGGTAGTTTCACAATGGATTAAAGCTCTATTTGATGAAATTTTGATTACATGAGTATTAAATAATAAATCCCCAATATGTTTCCCTTCTAATACGCTGTATTGTAATAGTATTTTTTCTTTCAAAGGAAGTAATTTAACTTTTTTTGGGTTTAAATAGGTGCTGTATTTACCATCAATTCCTTCCACTTCATAAATTTTAATAGTTTGTTTAATTCCTTTCGGATTAACCTGTTTTTCTGTAGTAATTTTAACTATATCTACAATTTTTCTTAAAGTTGCTTCTGAAATAAATATCTGGCCACCAACTGTATATGATTCAATTCGGTAAGCTAAATTAACTTCATTACCAATAGCACTATATTTAGCACGTTTTTCGGAACCAATATTTCCAACTACTACTTCTCCAGTATTTATTCCAATACCCACTTCTAAACCATCAAATCCCCAATCTATCAATTGTTTATTAACTGTTGTCATTGCTAATTGCATATCAATAGCACATGCAACAGCTCTCTCTGGATCATCTTTTCTTGAAATTGGAGCTCCAAAAAAAACTAAAATCCCATCTCCTAAAAAATCATTAATCGTCCCATTATATTTATCAATAGTTTCTCCAATAATTTCCAGATAATAATTAAGAATTTTAATAACTTGTTCTGAAGGTAATTTATTAGATTGGGCTGTAAATCCCCTTAAATCAGCAGTTAAAATAGTAATTTCTCGGCGTTCACCACCCATAGCTAAACCAGATTCAGTTTCCATTAATGTGCTGACTACTTCATTACTTAAATACCTTCCAAAGACAGTACGAATTAATTCATTTCTTTGTATAAGTAAAGCTTCCGAAGTACGAATTGAAGCTAACATTTGGTTCATAGCAGTAGATAAAATTCCTATTTCATCCTTGGAACATTTTTCAATATAAATATCATCTCTTTTACCATAGGAAATTTTATTAGCTGCATCTACTAAGGTATTTAATGGCTTAGTAATTCCATGAGCAAAAAATATTAATAAAAATAAAGTTAATAAAATAGTTGTTCCAGTAATGATGAGAGAATAGAAAAATATTGATTGGGAGTTTTTTTTAAGAATTTTAGCAGATATTATTAAATCAGAAGCTATATAATTTTCAATTTGTCTTAATAGTTCAATTCGTTTCGTAGCCATCTTCCACCAAATTTCTGGTTTCATATGCAAATGACTACTATGACGTAATTTTGCTAAAGCTGTAGTCGCTAGTGTGTCATCTATTTCAATAAATTTATCAATTTCATCAATTGTTTTCTTACTACTCTTCAGATTCATTGCCACTGATAGATATAGGTTATATTTATCAAAAGTTTCTTTAACTATTTCTATATTTTTAATTTCATCCATTAAAATATTAGGAAATTGTTTATATTTGTTCATAACAAGGTGAGCATCTTTATATTGCCTACGAAAAGCCTTAATATATTTCTCATGTCCTCGTAATACATAATTTTTAAAATGATGAATTAATCCACCGTAACCAAGATGAATCTGTAAATCAGCAATTAATTTTTGTTTTAATTGTTTATCAATCACAAATTCTCTGATCTGTTCAACTTCTTCAATAGTTTTTCCTTGCATTATCTGCTGATAAATTTTTTTTTGATTAGGAGTTGAACAAATTAAAAACTCTTTAATATAAATATCTTGCAAACCAACTAATAAAATAAATTCATTATATACGCCTGGTATAAAATGCCCTTCATCACGACTAAATACATTGTTTAAAGTAGCTCTTTCAATCCCTGCTTTCTCTTTAGCTTGCGAAATATTAGCATATGCCAATACTTTATTATATAGTTCTGGACTAGTAATTGCTTTTGATAAACGACTTATTCCTATAAATATGGAATCAATAATTTGGGTATAATATAGCATTTCACTTTCCATTGAAATATCCAATTTATCAATCAAATTTCTTTTTTCTTGAATAGTTTCTAGCGTAAAAAAAATGGTTTTTAAACTACTCGGAATTTTAAGAGCATTTTTATTAAAATTTTTAAAATATAGTTTAATTTTTCTAATAGTTATGTCTGTTAAAAGTCTTTGTTCTTTAAGCTCTTGTGAAAATTTATGTCCTTTACTACCAATAAAACCAGCAGTTATTCCTCGTTCTTTTTGTAATTCGTGAACTAAAGAATTTGATTTAACAGCTAATGCGGATAGCTCTTGTAATAAATCCATTTGTTCAACAGTTGCTAACTTAGCTAAGGTAATTGTCGTAGTGAAATAAATAAGACCAATTACAGGAAGTAAAATCATTAAAATAAGTTTCTGGTTTATACTGAGATTATTTAACATATTTTAGGTAATTATTTATTTGAAAAGAGGGAAATTAACAGTAGGTCTTGCTCCCATCCTTAATTAAGGAGAGATATGAAGGTAAGAGAATATCTACATTATATCAGTTATTTAAAATGACTGCATTAACGAGGTGAAATTGATCAAAACTATACAGTTAATTACGGATTGTAGGATGTAATGAGTTTACGAATTACATCTTTCGAGTCGTATTATTGATGCAATTTACTTCGTTCATTGCATCCTACATATAACCTTATTTAGAAAGGATGTCTAGTCAATCTAGCAGGGATATTTTCTACTTATTCTCTCAAACTTGATCTCATATTAAATGATCTAAAAAGAGTACTTAATTTGAGCATAAAAACTCCTTGGTACTTCATTATTTGGTGTTCTTCTTTTATTAGTGCTAAATTCTAGATGTTGTTTATCAAATAGATTTCGTACTCCCAAACTTACACTCATGTCATTGCGTAATCGCCAACCTAAACGAGAATCAAATCGGATATAGTTTGGTACATGTTGGTTAGAAACATTATCAACATAATATACAGAACTATCCAGTTCAAATTTTGAGGATAAATCAAACAGTGATCGTAAGCTAATTTGATGATGTGGACTATTATCTTCCAGTAACTCAGCTTTTTTATCATTACTATTTGGATAACGATGTAATTGAGTATCTAAGTAACTATAAGTTCCTATTAATCTCCAAGATTTATTCATTTGCCAATGAGCTGCTAACTCTAATCCATAAACTTCCCCATCCATATAAGGATATGATTTAGTAACTGAAGTTACGCAAAGTATTATAAATGTAACCATAAATAATGTAAATTCAAAGTAAATTAAGTTATAATCAAAAAATGGATAAATATCAATTAGATTTGTATACA
>DAOUSL010000398.1 GCA_030627235.1 Thioploca sp. | reverse complement strand
TCTAGTTCCTCTTCTGTTAGCCAGGTAATCCAAATGTTTAAATCTGAGTTGTAATTGTAGCAAGTCGTATCAGCGTGACCCTTTGTGTATTTCAAAAACTCTAAAAAATCTTTCTGAACTTTCTTGAATTTCAATTCAATAGAATTAGCCATCCTTCCTCCACCATGCTCGTTGAATCCTGTTTGAAAAAATCCGCCTTAAATCAAGGCTACACAATTTACTAAAATTACTATTTTATATTGTTTTATTGAGAATGGCAAAACGTAAAAATCTATATGTTACGCAGAAAAACGCCTATTAAGGATTGTAGAAACACACAATTAGAGTATGAAAAACAGTAAATTTACTTAAAACAAATGTTTTAGTAACTTTAGTACCATTTTTCACACTTTTACACTCAAAGCAGACAAAAATATATTTTTGTATTAACATTAAGATTGATTCGTTATTCAGTTAGTCCTAACCGTACCTAGTTATTTCTAACTAAAGATAAAATTACAGGAGTTTAGAAATTGGCTATTTCAAATACAGAGAAGCAACGTAAGTTTTATTCTTCAAAAGTTGATGCCGGTGAATCTAAAATATCTTGCTGGCTACCTGAAGATGACAATAAAAGATTGCAGCAATTAATGGAATTATTAGACTATTCTGGCAAAGGTAAAAAGCAGCAGGGCTATTCTGAAGTAATCAGTCTTGCTCTAAAAGAATTAGAGATCAACCTAACCCCTCCCCCACAGAGAAATTTAGTTAGATATGGTTTGCATTGTATCGATCATAAATAGACTTAATTAATGACCGACTACACGCATCAATTTCAAGAAATAATCAAAACACCAAAGACAGTAAATGATGCTGTAGATTTGCTTATGCGTATTCTTACTGATGAGCAGAAAAATGAAATTAGAGCATTGAAAGAAGACGACCTTATTGATCTGCATTTCGGTTTAGGTTTAGCGATTAGAAATGCGTTTGGCTTACATGATCTTGATAGCAAATTACTTGCGGACTGTGGGACTAGGCATCCTGATGATGGGGCTGGGGTTGTTGTTAGGGAAGTATATTTTGAATTAATGAAATACTGGAAGTAATTATGACTGAACTCATTATTATAATTTTTATTATATTTGTATTATTCGATTTTTTTGTATCGGATTCTAATAAGTCTAAGGATAGTAAAAAACAGTCCTTAAAAGAAATTAAGAAATTAAAAGTTAAAGAGGACCTAAATAAACATCCGCAAACACCTGAAGAATGGAAGGAATGGTTAGAACAAACCAGGGGATGGGACAAAGAAGTAAAAGAAAAAACACCGCCTGAAAGTACAGAAACTGAAAGTACAGAAACTGAAAGTACAGAAACTGAAAGTACAGAAACTGAAAGTACAGAAAC
>DAOUSL010000360.1 GCA_030627235.1 Thioploca sp. | reverse complement strand
TAGAAATTGGAAAATGGCTTTAAATCGGTTTATGATTGAGTTTGAAGACCGGTTGATTGACTACATTTAAAAGTGGCAGTTACACAGAATTATTTACAGTCTCTTAACTATACTATTTCTTAATTATTGGGAATACTATATATCTACGCCGTACTGCTATTATATAAAGAATACTGAATATTTTTGTTTTATGTCACCCATCGTGGCACTGATATCCCCACCATTTTCTAGAGCCTTTTTCACTCCCTCTCCATCATCTGTCATAGCTGCAAGGAACATATCTATATTAGGGTCTTGAATGCCTGAATTTAGTATACCCTGGAGTATTTTTACCTGTTTTTTTGTCTCTTCAGCCTGCTGCCTTTCTTCGTCTTTATTATTTTCTATAATAGTTCTTACAGTCTCTGAATATAATAAATAATTAGAAACAAGCGAAGACGCATCAGAAACCTGCTCGATAATATCACCTATAAATGTATCATCAATTATATTTTCTAGATCCCCAATAAGTAGTGCGCTGTATTTTTTAGGGTGACTTTTTATTGTCGTAAGTTTGACTTTAAATAAAAGCGGACTAACAGATGAATCATCATCTTTTTTATAGTTTTTCCCCAGAAGGATATCAACAGCTAAAAATGTTGGTGTCAAAAGAAAATCATCAATTATTTCAAGCTCATCATCAATATTAGCTTGAATTTGACCATTAGATTTAAAGTTTATCATTGCAAGTGTAGATAGTAGCTTGGCAATATCATCTTTTACTTTTTCAGCAAGCTTGTAATCTGAGGTCTCAACCGTAGCTAATAGTGTAATACCAATAATACCTATGACTAGAACAAATACTGAAGATATTGCCATGCTAATATTAGCCCAGTCTCCAATAGATAGCTGCTCACATTTTCCTCCCATGCTACAGCTAGAGCTTACCCACCCCCACATTAATACGCCTGTCGATAAGAGAAAAGCTATGATTGAAAACAGTATGACTATTCTTATTTGTGACTTTGCCTGCATTTATTAATACCTTTATAAAAAATAAGCGATCTTAACAGTACTACTCAAAATATGCCTAACTCTAATGAGATTATAATTATCTGCACATTAAATTAAATTTAGCACCCCAAATAATCAAGACAACTATTCCAAATTTCTTATTCCTAAAGACTAAGCTTTTGATAATCCTAAATATTTCACACATTGCTAGTGTATGACCTCTAATAACTTAGAATTAAATTTCAGTCCCATGTAGTAAGTGACCGCAACCATTCGCTTGTACGTTTTACCAACAGCTAATGAAGACATAAACGAACAAATATATAGCCCAAATATGACATAATTATGACAGCGGTGTTTTTCTACTTCTATGGCTTAACATTACTCACCATACAAATCCCATTTTTCTATCTTCATTCGGGGGAAAAGCAAGGTCTTCCTCGCAAATATCAACTGAAAAATTTTGTTTTTTACGATAGGCTGCATGAGCCATCGCACGTAATAACAATCGTTTTACTTCGCGAGGTGAGTATGATTCCATACTTTCAAATATTTCATCATGCAAAGTCTCTGTAAAAGCCCGTTCCATGTCTTCTTGCTTGAGTAAAGATTTATAAATGGACTGTGTGACCGTTCGGTGATGCTCGCCTTTAACATCGCCTATATTAATGACTAGAAATCTCGATAACATGGGCGCAGGGACTGCTTCTAAATCATTAGCTGTCGCCACGTATAATATATGGCTGGCATTA
>DAOUSL010000312.1 GCA_030627235.1 Thioploca sp. | reverse complement strand
GGGTAGGGATTCTTACGTTGGTAGATAGGTGCTCAAGGATTATGGAATTCATTACCATCTGTTTATCGACAATGTGCTGTTTCTTATACAGATTTTTGGGAAACATACAACTTTCCCCAAAAAGCGTCATAAATCAGTTGGAAACTGGGCTTACAAATCGTATTGAACGTTTTAATTGCACCATGAGACAACGAATTGATCTCACATTCGTTCGTTACTTCGTTGCCCGTTTAGTCAGAAGCACTCTTTCTTTTTACAAAAAACTTTCTAATCATATTGGAGCCATTTGGATTTTCATTCATCATTATAATGCTAATATTATTTGATCTTTTTCACCACTACTTCCTTCAGGACTACCTAAATTTTTAGAAATAACTGTAATTTTATCATCAGTTTCAGATAAATATCGTGTAGGCTTATAATCATAAGGAGTTTGTGGACTACCATTAATTTTATTAACTGTGAAACTACTTCCTCTCATGTTGCAAGGTTTCTTCATTAAATTACTAGCTTCCACCACCGCATCTGGTAATACAACTAAAAATCCTTCTATATTAATATCAAGGGAGTCAATATTTATTTCGCCATCCAAACCAAGTTCAGAAGAAGCACTGATTAAGCTGTCTGGTGATGAAATTAACTGATCAGATTTAATATGAATATTGCCACCATGCCCTTCGTCAGATTGTGCCTTAATTTGACCTTGATTTAATACCACAAAAGTTGGATTTTCAATACTTATATTACCACCATGAACACTAGTTGTTATTGTTCCATCTTGTAAATAAAGTAAATTAGGAACGGTTAAACTAATATTTCCACCGATAGAATAGTCAGCCGAAGTTCTAATCAAGCCATTATTCATAATTTGGAGTTTATTAGCTTGCAATACTATATCGCCGGCATTACCAGTTACAAAACTGCTTGCTGAAATCTCTCCGTAATTATCAATAATTATCTCATTAGCTTGAATATCCATTATACCGCCAAAAGCACTTCCAAAACTAGCACTTGCTGTACTGCTACTTGAATCTTCCCATACCCTTCCCATTGTTACATAGGTAAACGGTAATTTGCCAGCAATATATAATTTTTCAGCAATATTCATTTTGATATAACCGGCTTCTCCTTGTCCATTAACATTATTTGAAATTGAAGAACCGCCAATTAATCTGGCTTGTTTAGCATTAATAATAACATTACCAACTTTACCCATATTAAAACTATCAGCTGATATGCTACCAACATTCATATTCAAATTTTTGGTATTGATAGCAATATTTCCAGAATTACCAGCACCAATAGAAATACTAAAAATCATCGTTTTAGAATTTATAAATACTATACCGTGACTGATTCGATAACCGGGTATGAAACCATCGATGGATAAACTCTCTTCAACTTCAAGTGCAATATCACCGCTTTACCCGGTGTATAATGAACCACTGGCAATAAGCGCACCGTCTTTTAACATCACATCTTTAGCATGGATTTCTATGTTACCAGCTTGTCCGGTCAGAACACTGCCTGTATTCATAAAAGACCCACTGATTTCTAAATAAGGCACTTCAATCGAAATTCCTCCTGCATTATTTTTACTCGCAGTAACAACTAAAATTTCACTGTTTAAATCTTTAATATAAGCAGTTTCAGTCAGTTTGATATTAATATCTTTGCCATCTTGATTACCGAAGGTGTTAGAATAGATAATTGAGTTATCTAAGAAAAATTGGCCGGCTCGAATAAAAACGGCACCACCACTATATCCGCTCATTTCAATCAGCGTATTTTCAACCGTGATTTTACCACCTTGACCTTGTAGTGTTAAATCGTTTTCATCCAAAATAATTTCACCACGAGATGCAATACTGGCTAGATTCACTTATCCATGTTCAGACGCTAGGATTGATTCTGATTCTACGGTGGGAATGGGCAGACTATTCGCCGTTAAAGGAGTATCGCTGGTTAAATGTATGTCACCACCAATTAACGATAAAGTTTTATCGTGTGGTACTGAAAGTTTGCTGCTTTGTGTGGTGATTTTAGCTGCTGAATTTGTTAAAAACCCAAAACTTTCAACCGGGACAACGGTTAATAAACTATCACTTGGATTACGAGCATCAAACCGTCCATTTTCTCCTAAACGCAGATAATCGGCTGTGCTGGCATGAAAACTTCCTTGAACATCTAACCTAGCATTGGGAATAGTCGAACGAATTAAACCATTAATATTGGAAGGATTACCACCGGTTGCACTGTTTAAATTAAAATCTTGGGTAGTCCTGAAGGAAGTAGTGGTGAAAAAGATCAAATAATATTAGCATTATAATGATGAATGAAAATCCAAATGGCTCCAATATGATTTGAAAGTTTTTTGGAAAAGGAAAGAGT
>DAOUSL010000126.1 GCA_030627235.1 Thioploca sp. | reverse complement strand
TCATAATATAAACAATAAGTTATAAAATATTTATTATGTGTGTTTTAGCCAACCCCAAAATGTGCGTAAGTGTTCTGTTAGACAATTTGTCAGAGACACCATCAGAAAATGTTATTCAATAACTAATTGAAAATTAATAATTTTCAATTAGTTGATGCCTATGGTATCCTGACAAAACGTTCCACCCTCTAAGCTTCTCCTCACTATGATCAGCTAATATTGAGGACAACCAAACGTTGAAAGAGAAACTTTACTTAAATGTCTAGTACCATTTAACATAATGTACTAGTTAGTTATAAAAAAGTATGAGAATTGATTTATGAAAAAAGATAATATAGAATTAAAACAACAAGAACATAGCACTTTGTGGGGTATTAATGAAAAACATCAACATAGCATTATACTTACTACGAAAAACTTTGTTAAAATAGAATTTAAAAACAAATTTATGCAATTCATAAATAAATACTCTCCACGTGAAATATTAACACTGTTAGAGTTATTAATAAAAGGATTCATTAAAAATATTATTAATAGTGGAAACATTTTCTTAAAAGTTGCTTTATCGCCAATATTACTAATTTTAATAATTCTTGTTAGGTTTAATTCTTTTATTAAAAAAGTTTTTACAAAATATCTTTAAAATTTTATGCAATATTTTTAGATTTTTAAGAAAACTTCTTTTTCTTTCTCTTCAAGAAACTATTTATTATTGGGAAAAAGCTATTAATATTAGTACGAAATTACTCCAAGATTTAACTTTGGGACTAAATAAAATGCTCTACTATATTGCCTATCTTTTCCATAAAGTATCTGATGATTCTGTTAAATATATTGCATATAATACAAACATCAATTTAACAGATCAGTTTGATGAAAGAAATAATGTTACTCTGTTTTTTCTGTTCTGCGACAGTTTATTACTTGGCTACTATTCATATTAATATTCAGTAATAATGTCATTGTTGCTTATAATATTTTTCTTTTCTGGAGTATCAATGTTACATCAATTTTTAAGAAATAAAATATTGCAAAAACATATTGATAACTTATCAAACAAAAAAAATATACTTTAATAGTTAAAAATTAAGTTGATATAATATAATTTTAGGACTATTCCATATAGTTCTAACTTAATCTTAAAAGCCGACCTATCGACAACTCAAAAATAATGTTATATTATCAATTCATCAACTAATTTTTAATTAAGGAATAGTCATGCGATTTATATTAATTTTTACCGTATTGTTATCCAGTTGTTCCATCATAGAAGACCCTAGTAAAAGTGGCGGTCTGCTATCAACAACAACTAATATAGTTAATGGTTCTTATGAAGAAAGATTACAGAAAAGAGAAAAGATTTTAGATGATGCTAAAGCTAATAAACAAAATTTTGGTCAGGATACTAAACAACTTGAATCTGAAAAATTAACTCTATCTGAACAGGTTGAAGTTGAAAAACACAAGTTAAGTGAAGTTGATACTAACATTAAAGTACTTGAGAAAAAACTTAAAAATGATAAAGCAACTTTAAAGTCCAATAAAAAAAATAAGACCAACAAATTGCGACAATTAAAAAAATTGAAAAATCGTAATAAAAAACTACAACAGAAAATTAATAAAAGTAATACCAAAGATAAGATAAAATCAATTCAAGCAGAAAGGAATAGATTGGATAAAGAACTTACTTTATTACTTGAAGCATCAGAATAAATATTGTCCACAGTATGACTCGAAGCCTATTTGTAATATTTTTAATTTGCACTATTTCATGTACTGGTAATACCACAGAAAATAGCCTTGCCACTCCTTCTACTGTGAGGCCGGCTATTGAAATTACATGTAATGAAAGTGGTCAATTTTTGTTACAAAGTACTGAGAAAATATTACAACAATTAGGATTTAGCAACTCTGATTTGACTAAATCTATTCGTGATTTTCAATATCAACATAAGTTAGAAATAACTGGTAACATAAATGCTATTACTTATTTAACATTATTAGACCAATTTAAACTACCTAAACTGAAAAAAGATGAAGAAGTTTATATAATTGAAAAAATAAAATGTGAAAAATATGGTCAATGGGTACAACTATATAAAGGAATTCTCAAAAAAATAGATGGTAATATAGTTAAAGTACAATTAAAACAAAGATATGGTATTAAACATAATCCAACCAAACAAGGAATATCAAACACTGATTGGTTTTGTGTACCTAAACGAAAATATTGTTATTCAGAAATAGATTTTCAAGATTGGCAAGGTAAACACCAGTTTAATGAAATTGTTACATTTCCTAAAATAGATGTATTTTTAGCAAAAATAGGAATTATTCCAGGAATTGAGGAGATATTACAAATAAAATGCGACCAATAATCTTAGTAATTTTAATTATTATTTGCCCAGTTATTGCCGCTAATGATTTATTGGAAGAAATAGCAGAAATCATTAGTAGTCAACATATTGCTAAACCGATAAAACCAGATTTTTCTACTATTATTCCTGATTCGGTAAATAAATACTTACAAACAATTGATCCATATTCAAAATATTTAACTGCAACTGAATATAAACAACTCCAAAATAATAATTATATTGGTATTGGTGCTAAATTAGTGCCTAGTGACCAAGGTGTATTGATAGTACCATTTTATCAAGGGCATGCATTTAAAGCTGGAATTGACCAACCAATGTTATTGTTATCATTAAATGGAATTTCTGTAAAAACAATGAGTATTTCCAATATCATAAATTTATTCAAAAAAAATGATAAAATTGTAGTGGAAAGCTTATTGGATAATATACCTCGTATTAATACTGTAACTCGTCAACCATATATTCTACCGTCAGTTCAAGTTATTAAAGCTCAACCTACTTACATTAGAATCAACAAGTTTGTAGCAAGAAAAACTGCTGATAAATTAAAAAATATATTGTATAACGAAGAATTATATAACAAAATTATAATAGATCTGAGAGAAGCAACCGGTGGCGATCTTTATGAAACATTGGATTGTTTATCTCTATTTTTACCCCCAGAAAAATTATTAGTCACAACAATTAACAATAATAATCAAACTAGAAAATATTATTCTATTCCAAGCCAAATTATTTTTGACAAAATTACTTTATTAGTTGGACCAAGAACTGCGAGTTCAGCGGAAATATTTGCTAAAGCATTACAATATTATCAACATGCTATATTAGTTGGCCAGAAAACTTATGGTAAATGTGTATCGCAAACTTACATAAAACTTTCAGATGGTTCTGCTTTAAAATTGACTAATCTAAAACTTTTTTATCCTGATGATACATTTTGTGACGGTGAAGGTTTAGTCCCTGATATATTATTAGATGATAAACAACTATATACACAATTTTAAAATTATCCTGTTATACTTGACTATCAAGTTTTTTTAACAGAAATTTGGCATCAAACAAGAATAAACCACTTGACGTAGAGACAAGGCATGCCTTGTCTCTACAAGAAAATTTGATAATCGAGTTATAAAGCATTTTAAAATTTGATAGACTACAGTTAAAATAAGCAATTGATTGCAATAAATATTATATTAAGATATATTGGAAGAAATACGTTTTTAATTAAATTTATCGGAAAATTATGAATAATAGACCACCTGCCGTGGCCGGTATATTTTATCCTGACAATACTCATGAACTGAGTTCTATGATTGACGATTTTTTAAAATCGGTTAAAGTTACTGGCGAAGTACCTAAAGCTATTATTGTTCCTCATGCCGGTTATATTTATTCAGGAGCTGTCGCTGCCAGTGTTTATACATTAATTAAGTCTGCGCGTGATAAAATTAAACGAGTAGTATTACTAGGTCCTTCCCACAAAATACCATTACGTGGTTTAGCTACAACTAATGCCCAAAATTTCTCTACTCCATTTGGAGAAGTTTCTGTGGATAGACAAGCGATTTACAAGATTACTAAATTTCCCCAAATTTCAATTATGGAACAAGCTCATGCTAATGAACATAGTTTAGAAGTACAGCTACCATTTTTACAAAAAATCTTAAACGAATTTAGTATTGTGCCTTTAGTTGCTGGTAAAGCTACTCCGGAACAGGTTGGAGAAATATTAGAAGCTCTTTGGGGTAATGAAGAAACCTTAATTGTTATAAGTTCTGATTTAAGCCATTATAATAATTATAAAGCAGCCCAAGAGTTAGATAAATTAACTACTCAAGCAATTGAAACTTTATCTCCTGAAAAAATTAAATCTGAGCAAGCTTGTGGTAGAGTTCTAATTAATGGTTTGTTACATATTGCTAAAATTAAAAAAATGCAGGTTAAAACAATAGATTTACGCAATTCAGGGGATACTGCTGGTTCAAAAGACCAAGTTGTTGGATATGGAGCATATGCCTTTAATTAAAAAAAATCAACAAATATTGTTACAAGTTGCCAAACAATCTATAGAATATGGTTTTAGTAATAATAAACCAATATCAATTAATTTAGACGAATATCCATTAGAATTACACAAAAAAACAGCAACATTTGTTACATTAGAAATTAATGGTAATTTGCGGGGTTGTATAGGTACTTTAATTGCAATTCGTCCATTAATAAAGGATATAGCCTATCATGCTTATGCTGCTGCTTTTTCTGATCCACGATTTTCAAAAATACGGTTAGATGAATTTTCCAGATTAGCTATCAATATTTCTTTACTTTCCATACCAGAGTTCATATCTTTTGATTCTGAAGAAGACCTAATTCAACAATTACGCCCTAAAATAGATGGATTGATTTTAACTGATGGGGTAAATAAAGGCATATTTTTACCTTCAGTATGGGAATCTTTAAATCAACCTAGTGAATTTTTACGATATTTAAAACAAAAGGCTGGTTTAGCACCTGATTATTGGTCAAACAAAATTACAGTAGAACGTTATACGGTAGAATATATATCCTAATAAATAGTATTTTGACAGGTAAATATTTTTCTGCTATTCTCATGACGGTTTTTTAAATTTAGACTGCATACAAATAAATCCATAATTTTATATAGTTAGGAGAGTAATATGGGAACTTACGCAATAGATTCAGGTGATACTTTATATAGCATTGCTAGGAAATATAATATTTCATTCAGTAATTTGATGAAATTAAATCCTCAAATCACTGATGCTGGTAAAATAAATGTTGGGCAACTTGTTAATGTTCCAGGTAATGAAAGTCCGCAACCAACTGCTCAGTATACTACAGCTGCAGCAGCTCCTCCATCCACTGCTGTCATAGTTCCAGCACCAGCCTCTGGTGGGCAAACTAGTGGCACTCCTTGGTTAGATATAGCAGCCCAAGAAATGGAAATGGGAGTTATGGAAATTGAAGGTGCTGAGGATAATCCTCGTATTGTTGAATATCATCAAGCTACTTCTCTTCATGCCACTGATGATGAGACACCTTGGTGTTCTGCTTTTGCCAATTGGTGTATGAAACAAGTTGGAATTGCAGGAACTGATTCAGCAGCTTCTATTTCATGGCGTACTTGGGGACAAGCAGTAGGACCAATTCCAGGTGCTTTAGTTTGTTTCAATGGTCATGTAGGATTTTTACATTCTATTAGATCAGATGGTAAACTACTTATTTTAGGTGGTAATCAAAGTAATCAAGTAAAAATTACTCTTTACGATAAGAATAAAGTATTAACTTATAGATGGCCTGCCTAGATAATAGTTCCATATTTGCAAAGGTAATAACCTACTAGTCTCAACTTTATTATGTAAATTAAGCTCTTAAAATAATATTACTCTTAATTTGCATAAATTATCTATAGGAATTCAACTTGCATTTTAAACTAATCATTGCTTTTTTAACCGAAGATAAAACTAATAAAGTACTTAGTGCCGCTAGAGAAGCTGGGGCAACTGGAGCAACGGTTATCAATCATGCTAGAGGTGAAGGTATAGAACCTTCTAAAACTTTTTTTGGTTTCAATTTAGAAACTCAACGGGATGTGTTACTGTTACTAGTAGAAGAACATTTATCTCGAACCATTTTAGAAACAGTCACTGAAGTGGGAGAATTTGATCAAAATATAGGAGCAGGTATAGCTTTTCAAATTGATGTAGAGGATGCGGTTGGAATATCTCATCAGGCTAGAAAATTAACTTCAGTAATAGAGAAAAAAATATGAATGCCATCAAATTGATACGAGTACGGGAAGTTATGAAAACTAAATTTGACCGTATTGATGGTATTATCACTGTTGCTGTTGCTTTACGTAATATGAAATATCCTGAAACAAGAGGATTAATAGTTAATAAACGTCATGCTGATGATGAATTTGGTATGGTATTACTATCAGATATAGCTCGCCATGTATTGGCTAAGGATCGTTCACCAGAACGAGTAAATATCTATGAAATTATGTTAAAACCAGTAATTACAGTATCTCCTAAAATGGACATTCGTTATTGTGCTCGTTTATTTGATAATTTTAATATTTTACGAGCTCCAGTGGTAGAAAATGACGATGTGATTGGGATAGTTGGATTTTCTGATATTGTATTACAAGGTTTGGTTACAATTAAATAAAACTTTCACTAATGAAACATTCTAATCAAGGCCGTATCATAACAATTCGTCGAACTGTGCTAGAAGATGTTCCAACTTTATTAAAAGCCTATCAAGATGAATCCTTCCTCCATTTATACCGTTCTAATCATATTCAACAAACTGAAGAACAACTTACCTCTTTAATAGCAGAACATGCTGAATATGAATTTACTGAACTTGGTTATGTTGAATTTATGATAGAACATAAACAATATGGAATAATTGGAGTAGCAATTCTTAGTGATTACAATCCATTACATAAAAGGGCTGAATATTTAATCGGATTATTTACTTCTCAACATCGTGCTTTAGGTCATGGAACAGAAGCAACCCTTTTAGTATTAGATTTAGCTTTCAATCATTATGAGTTAAATAAAATTTATACTTATGTTTATGATTATAACAAATCGTCAGAAACAAATACTCTAAAATTCGGATTTAACCAAGAAGGTTGGTTAGAAGATCATCACTATCTAATTGATGAAGAACGATTTGTTAGTTTATACCTTAACGGAATGACAGAAAAGAGTTTTCGTAATAACAATAATATTAAACGTTATTCTCTACGTTTGCTTGGGCATGATATAACTTTACCACGAAAAATAATCAAACTTACCAACGAAAATAAATTACCTAAGTCAGATGGTGAAGATTTTCTGGCTGGTTTATTAACCAACTCAGAGTAATATTTTGCCGATTAACTTGCTCGTAATAAATCTACCCGAATTGGTACTATAAATTGACCGGTTTCATTTTTAGCAAATAACTCTTTAATTTGCTTACAAATCGCATCAGATAAATCATGTTCAGTATGAGTAGATTTTAGTACTTTATTCTCAAAATCGCTGAAATTATCAAATTTTAATGGTAGATTAAAAAATGTTTCGCTAATTAATGAAAAAATCCCAGTATCTACAGAGTTCTTGACGGCTAAAAATGCTTGTTGCCGCACTTCTTTTTCATCATGAAATAATCTTAATATTGCATTAAAATTCCCAGAAAATATTGGTTCAGAAATATAAGCTATGCCATTTGGTTTTAATACCCGTTGTATTTCTATTAAAGCTTTTCCCATTAATTCGATTGGTACATGATGTAACGATTTAAACATAAACACCACATCAAACATGTTATCAGTAGCAGGAATTTTTTCAGCTCCAGCTAATTTAAAAGTTACATTATGCAAATCCGTTATTAATAGATTATTATTATGCTGAATTTCATCAACTTCGGTTGCTACAATTTTTCTGTCATGCCCTTCTGTAGCTATTGCACGAGTCAAATCAGCAGCTCCACAACCAAGCTCTAGTATCTGCTTATTATCTAAATTTAATAATTCGTTATAAATTTCAGTTTCTGGACAAGTTCTTGTAATGTTATTTTTAATAATTTCCATAATTTCTATTTTAAATTCCAAGTATGAATGCGTTGGCCACCAAAACCAGTATTTTCCCAACCTTTAACCCAAGGTTTTACCAAAAATTGGGAGTTTTCAAAATAAATTGGAACAATGGCAACTTCTTCTTCAGTAAGTATTTCTTCAGCTCTATGGTATAATTGTTTCCGTTGATTTGGATCAGAAATCTTCTGGGCTTTTTCCACAACTTTAGCAAATTCTTCGTTATCCCAATGAACCCAGTTAAATCCCTTCTCAGGATGAAACACATCATACAACCAGTTATTAGCATCAGGATAGTCAGCACACCAAGTTATGTCAAACATATCTAAAGCAGAAGGCTGGATAAGGGCATTATTATAATTAGCTCTATCAAAAGTTTGTAACCTGACATCAATGTTTAAATAATACTTGAGCATCCGTGCTATGGCAGTATAAGTAATATTTAGTTTGTCTGAATTATCATGGCCTAATACAATTTGAGGAAAACCTCTACCATCAGGATAGCCAGCTTCAATTAACCATTCTTGTGCTTGTCGAGGACTAAATTGAATTCCAACTTTTTCTTCTATATCAACTGCACCAAAAACTGGTGGAGGAGTGAAAGTAGTTGCTGGGGAATGATTAATATTGATTACAAATTCAATTAAATTATTTTTATCTATAGCAGCAGAAATTGCTTTGCGTACTAACACATTGTTCATGGGTGATTTTTGGGTATTAAATCCATACCATAAAGTACAAAAATTACGACTTAAATATAGTTCTTTTCGTAATACAGGATCAATATTTAACCTTGGAATTTCTGTTTTTGGTAATGTAAAAGATTGACTAATGATATCAAGTTCATTATTTTCATACATTGCTAATGCTAGAGAAGATTTTGGAACTATGTAATAATGAATTTCCGGAATATTAACTTTAGCAGCATCATAATAATTAGGATTTTTAGTTAAGATTAGTTTATTACCTTTATCCCATTTTACAAGTTGATAAGGACCATTGCTCTGAAGATGTTCAGTCCAATTATCACCATATTTTTCGATTACTTTACGTGGTAATGGGCGATAAATCCAAGTACTAACCAGAGATGGAAAGTAACCAGCTGGATGTTCTAAGGTAAACTCGACTGTATAATCATCAATAGCACGTACTCCCAATGATTTTAGAATGTTATTATCTGTGATAAAATCATTGTAATTTAAATTGCTTGCAGTTTTATTTTTTAAGTAAATTGATTCGGCATTTTTAAGAATGTATAATGTTTTAAACATAATAGACTTGCCAGCAAGTAGATTACGCTGTACAGTCCAAACTATATCATGTGCTGTTACTGGTTCTCCATTAGTCCATTGCACATCTTGCCGTAGATAGAATGTATAAACAGTGCCATCTTTGTTTGCCTGCCAACTAATGGCTAATTCTGGAATAACTTCATATGTCTTAAGATTAAAATCAGTTAAGCCTAAAAATAGTTGCTCAACTAGTTCTATACTATCAGTGCTACCCCAAAAAGTTAAACTGGGATCAATATTATTAAAAAATTTACTAAGAGGTATGCGTAAGTAACCAACTGATTGAGATTGGTTTTTTATAGAATCAGCTTCTTGATCACAAGCAATTAATATGAATGATAAAAATATCCAACTGAAGTATCTGAACATTTGTATTTTGGATGGCTTAAGTGGTTTTAATATTTTACTGGAAAAACTTTAAGTATTGATTTATTATAATATATAAAATATAATAATCTATTTAACAAATTATAACATAATAATGGCATTCTACATAAGGTTAATGTATGGATTAGTTAAATAGGGTGAACGGCCTATGTTCCAAATATTTGTATAGAGTATTGGGTTGTCCAATTTAAAATGCGGAAGTTATAATGATAAGTTTAATCAAACAGGTAATTGAAACTGTAGCCCAGCTAATAAATTCTAAACCAACAGCACTTTTAAGCATTAGAGACCAATCTAAAGGCATAATAATTGGTGGTTGGACAAAAAATGAGTTTGTAGCATATAATAAAGAGGTTGTAATAGAAAAAACTCCTTTAGAAAAAATTATTACATCTAAAGAAGCTCATACCTATCCAGGAAAAGTAATAGAAGCTTTACCATTTCCTACCTATAAAGATACAGATAAAAATAGTGGCTTTAGCTGTTTGTGTTTTCCATTGTTAAGCAGTGAACAACTAGTAAAGGGAATTTTAATCGTTGCTCAAAAAAGAGGTAGCCCATTACCATCTGAAAGATTACAAACCTTAAATTCTATATTGCCATTAATTGCAGCTATATTGGAAAATAATTTAGAGCAGGAGCGTCTAGTCAAACTTGCTACTACAGATGAATTGACTAATTTATACACACGCAGTTATTTTGATACTCGATTACAAGAAGAATTTACTAGAGTTCGTCGTCATGGTGGAGTTGTTTCTTTATTGATGATAGATGTAGACCATTTTAAACGGGTCAATGATTTGTATGGTTATAAAGAGGGAAATAAAGCTTTACAGGAAATAGCTAAAATTATAGATTCATCAATTCGTAAGGAGATTGATATTCCATGCAGATATGCAGGCACTCAATTTATGTTGTTATTGCCTAATACTGATGTTGATGGAGCTTTTATTTTGGCAGAACGAATTCGTCAACGATGTGAAAAAAATAAAATAACTACACAAAATGGTGCTACAATCAGAGTTACAATAAGTATTGGATTAACTCATAATGTAGAAATTGCTCATGAAGATTCGGTAGATGACGATGATAGCAATCAAGAAATGGCTTCAGTAACAGAAGTATCTAAAGAAGAAATAATTCAACGAGCCGATTTGATGTTGCATGCTGCTAAAAAAGCAGGTCGCAATCAAGTTATGGTATGGTGGTAATCTTTAATTAATCTTAATAGTTAAATAATGTCAACATTAGTTGTAGTAAAAAAAAATGGGGTAGCCTGCATGGCAGCCGATACCCTAACTTGTTTTGGTAATAAAAAATTAAGTGCCAATTATGATGTTTTTCCAACAAAAATGCTGAATGTTGGTGATTTATACATTGGTTTAGTTGGTAGTGCTGCTCATAATTTGGTAATGGAAAGCTTGCTTTCTAATAAAAAAAAGTTACCAAAATTAAATAGCCGCATGAAAATTTTTGAGTTTTTCCGTAAATTACATTCTCAATTGAAAGAAGATTATTTTCTTAATCCTAAAGAAGATGAGGAAGACCCTTACGAATCAACCCAAATGGATTTATTTATTGCTAATCGTTATGGAATTTTCGGAGTATTTAGCCTACGAGAAATATTTGAGTATAAGCAGTTTTGGTCAATAGGTTCAGGAAGCGAATTTGCTCTTGGAGCTATGTATGCTGCCTATGACAATTTTGATTCAGCGGAAGAAATTGCTAAAATCGGGGTTAAAGCCGGAATAGAATTTGATGATAGTTCAGCTGCACCTATTGAGTATTATAATATTGATTTAATTGATAACTGATATGGAATCATCTTGTGATTCGGTTGTTATTTTGATTCCTGCTAAAAATGAAGTACAAACAGTAGGCAAAGTTATTGCTGAAATCAAGTCTAAACTATCTGTAACAGTTGTAGTAATTGATGATGCTAGTACTGATGATACTATAAATATTGCTCGTTCTGCTGGAGCGGTTGTATTATCACTACCATTTTCATTGGGTGCTTGGGGAGCTATTCAGACTGGTTTACGTTATGCTAATAAGTATAAATTCAAGATTGCTATTACGATGGATGCCGATGGTCAACATGAAGCTAATTCACTTCCAATTTTATTAGATGCAATTCAAAACTGTGATGTGGTAATTGGTGCTTATCCACAACGTGGTAGTTTTTCTCGTAAAATTGCTTGGCAGTTATTTCGTAAATTATCTGGCATAAAATTGGAAGATTTAACTTCTGGATTACGAGCTTATAATAATAAAGCTATTAAGTTGTTAACTTCTAAATCTGCAATTTTAT
The DNA here is from genome assembly GCA_030627235.1 of Thioploca sp. Classification (GTDB taxonomy): domain Bacteria; phylum Pseudomonadota; class Gammaproteobacteria; order Beggiatoales; family Beggiatoaceae; genus DRQV01. The sequence goes on along the minus strand of DAOUSL010000126.1, from coordinate 883 downwards.
TGGATTATCAAGATATGGGTGTGTTAATTTTATTGCATACTGCTGGCTTACAAGTAATTGAAGTACCTACTTTAATGTATCCTAGAACTAATGGCCATTCACGTATTTTTAATTCATGGTGGGCAGTAGGGAAATATATGTTATGTACTGGTATTTTATGTTTAGCTCATAGTAACTATGGTAAAAAATGTCGTATCAAATAACTTCTGCAATTTTAGGAATGTGTTTAGCTGCTATTATTTTGTGGCTAATTCGTCGTGATCATTTGCATTCACAGCATGGTTTTTGGTGGTTATTAATTGCTATTGGGATAGTTTTACTAGGTATTTTTCCTACTTTCATTGATAAGTTAGCTATTTTATTTGGAGTTAGTTATCCACCAACTTTGTTATTTATTTTTGGTATGGGAATGATTTTAATCAAGGTTATTAATATTGATCTGCATCAGTCAGATTTAGAAAGAAAGATGCGACTGTTAGCCCAGAGGCTGGCTATTTTAGAAGAGAAAAAAGATGATTAGTACTTAATTATAAAACTTGATTTTTTCTGGTATAGTAGACTCTTAAGTGTTTTGAATATTTCTTCCCAAATTTACTTTTTAGACCAGATATCAAAACCTCTCGGATAAATATTGCCAAGGAATTTTGTATCTGTATATCACGACTACTCCCACTGTTGTCCTTTATCTTATCCCATTGTTTATCTTGTAATCCGTGCCTTTTTGCTATTTTTTCTTAATTCATATTTATATTAGACATCATTCCTAAATCAAGGTTATATAAATGTAGGATGCAATGACCGAAGGGAATTGCATCAAGATGTAATTCGTAAACTCATTACATTCTACATAAATTCCGTAATTAACTGTATATCTTTGGTCAAT
>DAOUSL010000180.1 GCA_030627235.1 Thioploca sp. | reverse complement strand
TGTTGGTCAGCAAGTAACTAATTTTTACTTTGAAAAAGGTCAATTACCCCGATTGCCAAATTTAAAAAATATTATCAATGGTAAGTTCGTGCAAGCTGTTCAGTAAATATATTTTGGAGCCGGGTAGGGTCGGTGAAGCAAAGCGTAACCGACCATTGTGATACAAAAAATATTAATTGGATTATGTTTGGTCTACCTGACTAATTTTGTGGTTTTTACACATATTATATATGTAAATCATATTCTTGATACTAGAAAAACTCAATAGTTGAGTTATACGATTATTCATTTTTTCTTTTTACCAGAAAAGATGTTGAATAATTTTCCTAATCCCTTATCTGTTGCTGAATCAATGGCTGTATCTACGGCTGTTTCCACCGTTAGTTTTAACAGCTTTTCAGCCAAAGAAGGATTCTAAAGTTTGAAATGTTAGGATAAATTGGTTCATATTCATAGGTGTTCGGGATAATTCCTAATAATTTGAAAAGGTAAAATTATGATAAAATAGTGAATTAAGAGCTAAATCGTAAATGGCTCCAGAAAAAGAAATATGAAGACGGAGTACTTGCTTTGGAGCCTGATGTCCCATTCACTAAGAATCCCTACCCAAACGGGACTTACGAGGGGTTAAACAAAAGGTTAGTGTTCCGTACTCCATCAGGGAGTCATACTTACGCACGTCTACAATATTCTTTCCGTTCGTAAGCAAGGTCATAATGTTTTCTCTACGCAATTTATTCTCAACACCTACCACTATATAGTTATTGATCGGTAGTTACCATCTTTTTACTTTAACATTTATCCTTTACATATACCTTTTTTTTTGCTATGTTAGGTAGTATAGTTTTCTCATTACGAAGTTTATCAAATTGTAACAATGATGGGCATTTTAATCCAAATATGGTTAAACTAGACATTAATACATCGGGGCAAGCTGTCAATTATAGAAACGCGTAAACTGCCCTTAAACTGCTGCGAAAAACGTGGAAATAAAGGATATCTGATGTTAATTCAGCTTGGTGTTCTAATCGGATCATATGCCTGTCTTAAAATAATTGAACAATTTCAGGATAAGAGGCAGAAAAAAAATAGGAAGTTAAAGTCGAATCAAGAGCCGAAGAAAAGCTATATAGCGTTACTCTCCTCAGATAAAAAGGAAAGTAAAAATGAACATTACACAAAAGCGAGTCTCCTTACGATAGGAGTGATTATTTTCGGTCATCTATTTTACCCCCCCTTGAAATTTGTTGGTACTGCCCTTTATGCTTACATATCTCTTCCTTTAGTCGCATCAGGAGTAAAAACTCTCCTTGAAAAAAAAAAGATTGGCAATGAGGCATTGATTTCTGTTGCTACCATAGTGGGAGGCGTTAGCGGGTATTTTTTTGCACTTAGTATTGCCTGCTTTTTCTATTATTTGGGTGGACTGCTACTTAAAAAAACCCGTGATAACTCTGTAAAAAAAATACAAAATCTTTTTAAAAACGAGCCTCGCTTTGTCTGGTTGGTTAAACAAAATGTGGAGATAGAGGTTCCCCTAGAGCAAATCGTAAATAATGATATAATAGCGGCTGAGGCCGGAAAAGTTGTGCCAATAGACGGGATTATAGTGAGTGGATCGGCAATGATTGACCAAAGTGTGCTTACAGGTGAATTTCAGCCGGCGGAAAAACAAGTCGGAGACAAAGTTTTTGCATCAACCTTTATTAATACTGGAAGAATTCATATAAAAGTTCAACAAACCGGACAAAATACAGCGATATCTCAAATTGAGGAAGTACTGAACCGGTCAATTGAATTTAAACCTGAGATTCAAACAAAAGGAGAAGAATGGGCAAATAAGTCAGCTTTTGCCTTTTTGGTTGCTGGAGGGCTTGCTTTGCCAATTTTAGGAACATCAGCAGCAGTAATTATTCTTAGAAGCAGCTTTGGATATAGTCTTGGAATTTTAGCTTCTTTGGAGATGCTCAAACATTTGCGTGAAGCTAGAACTCGGGGAATTTTTGTTAAAGATGGAAAAGCTCTCGAAGGTCTGCATGAGATTGATACCGTCATTTTTGATAAAACAGGAACATTAACCGAAAACCGCCCGGTGGTTGGTCGTATATTCACCAGTTGTGAATATGATGAACAAGAGATATTGACCTATGCTGTTATTGCGGAAAATACACACACACATCCAATCGCAAAAGCAATTTTGGATAAAGCTCAGGAACTTAATCACTCTACAATTGTTCCAAAAAATGCAAAATACCACATTGGATATGGGGTAGAGGTCAAATATGATGACAAACTAATCCAAGTGGGCAGTCTTAGATTTATGAAAATGAAAAATGTTACAATTTCAAAACATTTTCATCAAACGGCGAACACTTTGCAACATGAAGGAAATTCTTTGGTAATGGTTGCAGTTAATGGCAAAGCAGTAGGGATTTTGGAGATTAACGAATCGATTCGCTCAGAAATAAAAGATGTAATTAGTGGGTTATATCAACGTGGAATTAAACAAATCTCTATAATATCCGGAGATCATCAGGGAGCAACCGGAAAGATTGCTAAAGAACTTGGTATAGACAACTTTTACTATGATGTACTCCCTAAAGATAAGTCCGCAATTGTAAAAAAGCTTCAGGATAAGGGGAAGAAAGTCTTATTTATAGGAGATGGGGTCAACGATTCCCTTGCAATGGTACGGTCTGATATCTCAATTTCGTTAAATGACGCATCCACGGTTGCTATTGATGTCGCACAGATTATTTTATTGGATGGCAACTTCAAGCAATTGAATAATCTTTTTGATATCTCCAAAAAAATGCGCTCAGGTTTTCGACAGAGTCTTTTTCTTACCATGACTCCATCTGGAATTGTAATTAGTGGTGTTTTGTTGGGGAATATAGGTATATCCGGGGCAGTCATCCTTGAGAACATGTTTTTCTTAACAGGACTGGCAAAAGTGGCATTACCTTCAAAATTAGATAGTTTACCTAAAAATTAGAATTTCAAGAAAAATGTCATCTGTTTGTTTTATCAGCGATTCGGCAGGTTATTATCAACTTAGGAAAATAAGTGAAAAGCCAAACTAAAGAAACTAATCAGCAAAAAAATTCTTCATCAGGTCTAGAAGATGCCCAAACCAAAATGTTGAACCTGCTTGACAGCACTCCAAGATTCGACATTGAGGTTTCTCTAAAATGCAATCTGGATTGTGTAATGTGCCCGCGAGATAAAATATCTCGTGATATTAAAATAATGTCACCTGACTTAATGAAACAGTTGTTAAGTTGGTTGCCTGAAGACAATGTGGAAATTATTTTTTGCGGAATGGGAGAGCCAACTCTGAATAAACACCTGATTGGGCACTTGCAGAAATTATCCAACGGAAAAAGATTTATCGGAATTACGAGCAATGCTGCTTCTTTGACCCTTAAATTTATTGAAAGCTTGGTTAGCACCGGAATCGATATCCTCCAAATCAGTTTTAACTCCCTTGACAGGAACAACTATGAACGCATTATGCAGGGAGCTAAGTTTGAACGTGTTATGAGAAATTTAAATTATTTGAGCAAAATAAAGAATCCCTCATTTCTGGTGGAATTAGCTTTTACCGAACAAAAGGAAAATAATCACGAAATTGAAAACATCAAAAATTTTGCGGCAGAATCAGGCTTTAGGTTTCAGCACAATGTGCTTCATACGAGAGGCGGAAATCTAACCCATAATTATAAAAAGAAATTTTATCCGGAATCAATAGGATGCGGAATATTTTCGCGCCGTCATTTTATTTCATGTGTTGGTGAAATCTTGGCATGTTGCCATGATTTGAGTGGAAGTACAGTGTTAGGAAATATAAATCAAACATCTTTTGCAGAATTGCTAGAGATCAAACGGCTGAGAATATTAAAAAAAGAGTGGTTTAGTTTATGTAATCATTGTGATGACCTAACTAGAATTACTGACTTGGAAGCCGTATAAAAACATGAAATTTTTAGTTGCCGTTTTGCTGTGGAGACCATCATATCCATTTATTTTAGAACAGTTAGCGCGAGCAAATCCTAGTTTGGAATTAGACGTGGTTTTGACTAATGATACAGGACAATCGTTGCAAATACCTGAGTCAATTCTCTGTAAATTTAATCAGATTAAAATTTTTAATAGCCCGAACGATCTATTTGTTCATTGTCCCGAGTATTTAGATATCCAGAGTTTTCATGAAATAATAAATCAGTTTAAAGGCACTTGTTTATGGGAAAATATTCTACTGATTTATGCCTTAGCGAACAATTATGATTCCATAATTTTCTGGGAAGACGACCAAATCCCTATTTGGGAAGGAGGTAATGACTTTTTCTCCAGTCAGCTGCTGATGTTGCACGCCGAGAAGGATGCCCATTTATGTATTTCAAAAAGATTAGGCTATCTGCATAAAGTTCCCCCATATCTGAAGAAATACATGTCAAATAATATTCTCCATATTTTAGAGGAAGCACTTTGCATATGCAATGAAATTGTATTTCCTGGACTGCTTACTGGAGAAGCGGAATGCTTTATCCCTTATGGTACAATTTCTCAATATGGAGGAATCGAATCATTTGCAGGACGAAAATTTATATATGCTGGATCAACTGCTATTAACTTGAAAAATGAGGTTCCCTGTTTTTTTGATGTTCCTGACTTAAATGGATATAATTTTTCGAGGGGCAATGACGTATTTTTAAGTTTAGCCTATGGTCAGGATGCAAAGTTTATAGAGGCAGAAAGTTCGTATTTCCATGATCCACTGTTGTTTTCACAAGGAAAAGGCGATTTGATATCTTCCTTTAAAGAACCCATCGACTTTTTCGATAAAAACAACTTTTTATATCTGATAAACGGTTGGTTGAGTTATGGTCCTCTTTTATTAAGATTATCATATCCGAACGATTGGCAAATATATATTAACGACGTGAAGTCTATTTTAAAAACTCTTCCATTTAATTTTAGTCCAATGTACAGAAACTTTTGTACTTTTTCTGATCGTGTTCATAATGATTTTTATCTCTTTCAACATATTCAATGTTCTTGGAAAAATACGTGTGATCAAATTAGATTGAATAAAGGAGACGCTACCATTTTTGAAGAATTTCAAGTAAAATCATAGCAGAACAAGGTGCTGCTGCACCTGACGTCTTCGCCGCAGGTGAGCTTGGCCGTTAGTTGGTCAATCATCTTTAATTATTTGTAACTACCTACCATAGCAAAAAAGTAAAAAGATGAAAGATGAAAGAATTACCAAACGACATAGAATCACTAAGTAATAACAAAACTTTTAGAAGAACCAATTGAAAGCAGAGAATGCACAGTTGCGTGGTCGTTTGGGACTTAATAGTGGAAATAGTCATAAACCACCAAGTAGTGACGGATAAGACGAACAGGCATTCCCAAAAGCGTAAAACCTCCACGTGGTGGTAGGTCACAAGGGCAAAACTCTCAAACAAGTATCCAAACCAGACCATGTAGAAATTCATTTACCAAAAAATTGCCAATGCTGTGGACGTGATTTTACGTTGAAAGATGCACACGAAACAGTTAAAAGTAGGCAAGTATTCGACATTTCCGAACCAAAATTGGAAGTACATCAAATTGGTCAAATAACCTGTTGTGGTGTACAACAGTGAGTACCCATGTAACTGCTCCAATGCCATTAAGTTAAGGCTTAAAAGGTAAATTTCCGTAGTCTTTTCTGAAAGTTAAGAAGATGCCTAGAAGAACGTTTTTTACGAGGAGATTTTCGTTTTTCTCTAACAGAAACAGGATTAGTTAAAATTTTCTAACCGTTCAATAACAATATCTGAAGATTCATTAGAACATAACAATTCAACAGCTTGGTTTTTAATAGCATTGAACGAAACCACATGATTAACTTGTTGTTTTAACAACTTTCTCAGATAATTTGTTATTAACATCAGCGGTTAAGATAGTTTCAAGGCCAGTACCCATAATTTGGAATATAGTAAAATTAATTGCAACCTATTGTTTTAACATACATATAATATAACAAATGAGATTTATTAAAGATCTACTTTTTTCAGAAGAAAATCTAATAAAAAGAGCTCGTGATTTTTCAGAAACATATTCTGCTGGATATTCTGTAACAGATATTTCTACTCCTAATTTTTCAGAAACGTATGAATTTTCTGCATCTTCTGCAACAGATATTTGTAAAAGTTCACAATATAAATTTTTTATTAATGTTAGTGAAGAATACAAAAATTATTGTGGACAAGATAAGTATTTCCGTTATGGTAGAACAGATAACTTTTACTTAAACGTTATAATAAAAACTAACAATGCTAGTATAATTTATGCTCAAGTAAGTGAAATTTTTGATGTGTTTGATTATGAAGAATCAACGTATTCAGTTAATGTAACATCATGGGATGGTCCTGAAGGTTGGGGTCGTACAGAGAGAAAGTATGCTAATACACATGAGTATGTCAAAAAATTTACATCAATTAAAGATGCTTGTAATTGGTGTATCGAAGTTAATATGGCAACAAAAGCCATTGCATGTGTTGCATACTTATTAGGTAAAGAAAATGAAATGCTATCAAGTGCAGAAATGGATAAAAGTATAGCTGATAGAAAACAACGAGAAAAAGAAGTTAAAATTAAAGAATTACAAAGATTTCAAGAATTACAACGCCAAAAGCATAGGCAAGAAGTAGAGAATGAAAAAATAAAAAAAGAAAAGCAACGAAAAGCAGAACAACAACGAAAGGAATACGAAAAAAAGTTTAAAATTGGTAATATCAAGATATTTTATAGTGCTAAATTATTTGGTTTTATTGATATGAATGGAAAGGATGTTTTTTTTCATTTTTCAGATGTTGTTAATGAGAATGATCCACAAAAAGTGTTAAAAAATACTGAAGTAAAGTTTATTCCAGTCGATACAAAAAAAGGTTTAAAAGCTACTAACGTCAAAATACTTTATACTTTAAATGGTTAAGCACGTAGTCTGGGTTGACGAAAGGAAACCCAGCATTTCATAATTAACAAACTAACCATTTGTGTTAATTGAATTCATCAAAATGGTCGATTTCATGCTGTTACATCGACCCTTATTGGTTTTAAAGCAGATTTGTTGGTTTTGAAGCAGAAATTATTTTTTAATAAATATCTGAAATACTTTATTTTAGTGGGCAAGAGAAAGCTTTACCCACCCTACCTGACTGCTTGCTTATTCAGCAATACTATCTTTTGCATCACTAGAAACTTCTTCAACAACTTCTGCTTTTTCAGCAATGGTATCTTTTGCATCACTAGAAACTTCTTCAACAACCTCTGCTTTTTCAGCAATACTATCTTTTGCATCACTAGAAACTTCTTCAACAACTTCTGCTTTCTCAGCAATGGTATCTTTTGCATCACTAGAAACTTCTTCAACAACCTCTGCTTTTCCAACAATGTTGTCTTTTGTATTAATGGCAAATTCTTTAACAGCTCCTGCTTTTTCAACAATGCTATCTTTTGCGTCACCAGCAAATTCTTTAACAACTTCTGCTTTTTCAGCAATGGTATCTTTTAATGAACTGAAATATGAATTTGACTCAGCTTGCTCTTCAGTATCTGAAGATTGAACTGAAAGACTCGAACAAATCAATACTACAAATAATAATTTTATTTTCATAATTAATTTTCCTATTTATAAATGTTACTAACAAATGTAAACAAGCCTGTTTATTAAAAAGACTTGAACCCTAAAGATACAATAATTTTAAACTTTTTGCAAGCATGTATATCATTTTTTTCTCGTTCCCAACGGCCTCGTTCAATACCATTAAGTTAAGGAAAATTTAGTGGAGCCCAAAGCGAAGCTTTGATATTATTAACTTATAAATTAAATACTTACAAAGCTAACGCTTTGAACTCCAAAAACCTTATTTTCTTAACTTAATGGCATTG
>DAOUSL010000367.1 GCA_030627235.1 Thioploca sp. | reverse complement strand
GTTAGCCATTTAGAATTCGTGTTCTTTAACAATGAATGCTGAAGATTTTGAGTGATCAATAAAGTTTCCTTCATCTTCTAGTAATGCTGCTCCTAGTTTCTGACCTTCTGGAGAGCTCATTCCCTCCATTAGAGCTTCTTCTGATTCAAACCAAACTTCAGCGACTCCATCATATTCAGGCATCATTCCTCTCGAAGCTTTTAGGCCTTCATTTAATGGCGTGTCTAATGTATGTGATTGCACGTATTTTTTTGCCCCCATCGCATCAGCGTTGCTCATGAAGAATGGGCCATGATTATTCATCCAATAATCTTTAAATTCTTCGCGAGTCATACTTGGATGTCTGGTTATACACATAACGAATTTAATCATTTTTCTATACCCCTAAATTTACTGGTTGTTGTGTTTAGCAAACACTCTAATTCAAATAGTTCGTGTGTGGCTGACTGAATAAAGCATTAATTTATTTTTTTACTCTGTTTTTTTGGTTTTGGGTATAACCAACCATTCAATAAGCGCGTTAAATAAGGCATTACTGGCCATGTCATTAATGAACTCATAATAAAAACAATAATAAATGTTCTGGTGGCTTCTGGTAGCTCCCCTATATATGGTGATACTACAACTTTGATAACTGTGCTCAGTGGGTATACTACCATTATCCCCATTAAGACTCGTTTATAGTATTTTGGTTTTGGATAATAATGTTGATTGTCAGGCCTTGAGAACCACAACTCCATTCCCTGAGTTTGCTGGTCTTTATCTATATGGATTTGAAATATTTTAGCTTCGTTAATTAGTTTTTTATACTCTATAGAATCAACCCATTTTTTCAAGTTACTATAACTATCAAACTTCAAAATAATGACATATTCTGGTTGTGTATGATTTTTTGGCTTGATAACATCAACACTAAAAAAACCAGTAGCCTTACTGACTTGAGTATTAATTTTCTGAAGCCATTCTTCATATTCGACTATATATTCTGGCTTAACAACAACTGAAATAATTGAAGTTACGTAATTGTTAGCCGTTATATTTTGGCTAGATGATCGAATAGTATTCATTTTTGAGTGGCATTTTTTCGGTAGCTTAGCTTATGCAGTATTCAATAAGTTCTTCGTTTATTTATTGTAACGAATAAGCCTTATTTCCTTAATTTGGCGCGAGTAGTCCAAATTTACCTTCCTCATTTTTGATGTTTCATATCAATATCAAATTACACAGTAATTTTAGTGGCTAACAAGTTATTACCCTGAGCTGAATACCTTACACTTTAACATAGAACCTCTGCCTAAAGTTTCCTTAAAAATCAAGAAGCCTAAACGAGATAACATGTATCTATTACAAGATAAGCAAGTATGTATACCATTTTACTAAATATTTGAAAGGCTGCTTTTGGCTGTAAGCTGACCTTCGGTAGCAAATTAGTTTGTCCTATAAAGTATACATTATGAGTATTTTTTCACTGGCCATAGAATGCGGCCTGAGAGCGTCTTATTTTATGTCCTATAAATAATTCTCATAAAGTATTAGGACTTATGGGGTTATAAATACCTGATATACCTGACGCCAACTAGCATTGTGTTTTTTTATTGGTGGTCTATAATTTGTATTTCAAATGTAATACATAGG
>DAOUSL010000378.1 GCA_030627235.1 Thioploca sp. | reverse complement strand
TCACATACAAAATAGGTGCCTTCTGTATTAGCTATGACAGGTTCTAGTACTGCAACAACTGGATCTGCAATAATGGGTTCTAGTACTACAACAACTGGCTCTGCAATAATGGGCTCACTTATTACTAAATTTGCAAGAAATTCTTCAGCACCAATTCCAATCACAAGACTCCTAAGATTCTCTCCAACTACGTCATTTCCTATAATTCTTTCGTTTAAGGCATTACTACCAGGTGCTGGTTTATTTGAGCCCCCTACCTGAATCCCATATTTAAAAGAACTAATTTTTATATTCGATAGCTGTACGTCATCAACATCATTATAAAATAAGAACCCCATCCCCTGAGCATCGATAGAGCTTGTTAAATTAAAGTTTTCTAATAAATAACCCTCATCATGGTCTGCTCTACCCGGGTCTTGAAAATTAAAAACTGCATCCGTATGCTGAGAAATGATCAGTGGCGCTACATCTTCAACTTGTGATACTGGGTTGTAGTAATCGCTTATTATGCAGGGATTACTTACTAAGCAATTAAAGTTTGCGATACGTTCTGATTTAGCTGTATAAAAAACACCGCCTCGGCAAAATAATATAGCATCACCCGCTTGTATTTTTTTATATTGGCCAATACCTTTACTGAAGCTTTTCCACGGGGTTAGTTCGCTTAAGCCGTCATTATTATCATCACCATCATCACAGACATAGTAATTTGTACCTGTACCGCCTGCTGCCGATGGATTGTCCAGCAACTCTAGGTTAATTTTTTCAGATACATCTATTTTTTTTGGTTGTGTGGTACAGCTTATTAGCATGACGCTACTAAGAAATACCATTATAAATTTATTCATTTAAGTCCACCCTTATATTATTTAAATTAATGAAATAACTATTACCAATCAAAGATCATTATAACTGGCATTATTCTTATATAATACTGCCCTCAAGGACAGGTTCCAATTTAATACCTTACTTTACTTGGAACCACTGCTAATGTAAAAAATCAGCTTTCAGTATACCCTCCAAGAACCAAAAGCAAGAACCAAAAGGGTCAGACTCGATTGAAGCTAATTACAACGCCCCTTTTGTACCCCTTAAGTTATTTTATAATATTTATCAGGGTTCAATTTTATTTCTTTATATAAAGTATCTGGTGCTAAATCAAGTCCATTTTCCCAAACAATAGCCCCCTGTTTGATCTTTGCTTTAGTGATAACACTGTCATCTAAGAGGGGTTTAAAAACACCTGTGCAAAACGACTTGCAAATCTTAATTGTTCCATTAACACCCTCATCAAATGTCACTGCAAGTTCACGATCTTTAAGTGGATGCACATCTACAACATCCCAATACATAATAATGACCTACCTTAGTGGCTCTATTTTATTTGGTTGAATAGGAATGACGGGGAGTATAAATCTACTGGATTGATTAGGCTGCGAATAATTTTACGATGTAGTCTTTGAAGAATATAGCTAGCATGCCTGCAAACAATGCCCATGTGAGGCGGTCGTGCTTTTTTCCTTGGCCTTGTATTTCT
>DAOUSL010000184.1 GCA_030627235.1 Thioploca sp. | reverse complement strand
GTTTCTGTTAGAGAAAAACGAAAAGTTCCTCGTACGCTCTTCAAGACATCTTCTTAACTTTCAGAAAAAACAACGGAAATTTACCTTTTAAGCCTTAACTTAATGGCATTGACTCACCAGAGTGGTAACTCATTCCAGACGCACTAGCGTCGCTTCTAACTATATTTGACGCTAGTGCGTCCTGACTGCATTCCCAACGAAGCCGTTGGGAACGAGGATATATATTTATGAAAAAAGGTTACTATGTTATAATTATTCACATAAAATTTGAGTATACTTGATTGAATTCTTTGTACTATTCATTTTGATGGGTATAAAATTATAGCTTAGTCTAACCTATAAGCTTCGTTTCTGATTCAGACAATAAAATATAAGGATATACTTTGGAAAAAATAAATCCAAACAAAAGAGTATGTGCTTTTTTGATTGATTATGCCCTATTAATAATTCTGGAGTTATTAATATGCCATTGGTTAAAAATTGATCCGAAAAATTCAATTATCCTCTTAATAAATTTTATATTACTAATATCCCGAGATTCGTATAAAGGGATAAGTCCTGGTAAATATATTGTTGGAATACAAGTTGTTGATTTAAATAATATGCCTATTTCTTTTTTAGAGTCAATAAAAAGAAATATTATTTTATTCTGGGCTTTTATATTTCAGATATTTTTGGCTCAAAATGCCTTTTTAATAGTATCGTTTATTTCGGGAATAATAATATTCATCGAATATATTCGTATTACTTACACTCAATCAGGGCGAAGATTTGGAGATTTGTTTGCAAAATCAAAAGTTATTGATTTAAAACCAACAAGGCCTGGTTGGATCTATTTTCTTCTTAGTCTATTAATTATTGTTGGTATTGCGATTACTTCTTATTATTATACAGCTAACTATTTTGAGAAAGGCAATGTACTTGCTGAGTCAGGCCAATTTGAACAAGCGATTGAAAGTTATGATAAAGCTTTGCAAATCAAACCCGATAATTATGAGGCTTGGTACAATCGCAGTATTGCACTCTCTCAATTAGGTCGTTTTAAAGAGGCTCTTGAAAGTGTTGATAAAACTTTGCAAATTAAACCTGATTTTGAACAAGCCATAACAGTTCGTAATCTTTTGCAAGATGAACTAAAAAAACCTTAATTTACAAAGTTATTTTTTAATATTATTTGGGAACAATCATTCTAAGAAGGAAACGTCCTATATAAATCTTAATATTTTAGGAATGAAGATTAAATAAAACTCAAAATTAAACATGCTATGTTTTAAAAACTTGGCATGTTTAGCTCAAAATTTTGGATAGAATAAATTCCCTCTAAACCTATGAAAAACTAACATAATAACCCAAAAAGAATTAAAATAATTTTACGAAACTGACCTCAAACTCAAATTATTATTTTTTGAAGAACAACGCCTACTTCTTATCAATAAACGAAAAGTTCTTTGGATTATCTACGGTATATTAGTCATATCCGCCATTTTAACAATGATAATGGTTATTAACTTAGAAGCAAAATATCTTCAGTTCATTTACAGAATAGGTGATTATTATAATCTGAATGATAAAAATGTAGAGGGAATAATTTTAGATTTTATTATAATATACGTGATAGCTTTTTATATTGGTATCGAATATTCCTATATGAAACTTAAAGATAATTATATAAATCGTTTCAAAACCGATGTGACTGATTATTTAATGACATTTATCGATAACAATTTGAGTTACTATATTCCCAAAGATAATGTTGACAGATGGAGTGGCGAAAATTATGTTGGTAAAATTCATACTGAATTTTGGAGAATTTATGATGGACTCTTCTTTGTTTTCGATGTTAATAGGAATTTTGAAGGAGTTACTTCAGTCAAGTTAGCCAAATCAGAAAATGAATTTATGGTTTATAGTGACAATCCAATGATAGCCAAATACGTTTTTTCGACAGCATTTAGGGATCGTTTATTGGCATTGCATAATCGATTAAAAGTACCCATAGAATTGTCCTTCGTGAATGGCAAACTATATATGGCCATTTCCATCAAAGAGGATTTATTTGAACCACCCATATCTAGTACCGTATTAGATTTCCAACTCATCCAAACAATTTTTGCATACATGCAGCTTGGTAAAGAAATTGTAGAAGAGTTAATAGTTCTTATGAAACAACCTAATTCTATGGATTTGGAATAATTAATTCACTTTATACCTGACAGGTTTTGGAAACCTGTCAGGTATGTCTTTAATCGGAGTTATTCGCATGAAATTATGTCTTGGTATTTGGTGTCCACATATTATTCTTTTTGCCAGTCTATCATTAGACTTTTCACTTTGTGGATTTCCTTTGGTTTTTTATTCAGTTAATTGGTTTTTTGATATTCAAGTTGATTATGATCGGAATATGCCTGTGTCTGAAGCTACTACAGATGATAGAGCTAATGCTATGTCAATAGATTATATTGACAAATCTAATGAAGGAAAAATAGTTCATTTAACCGGAGACACCACAACCGATTATGTTGTATACGATTTTTTATTTAGTATACCTTCCAATGTGATTAAATTAAAGCGAGTGGTGGAGAAATTTGATGGCCAAAATTGGTCAAATACCACTTCTCCCATAAATAGCGAAATATTTAGAGCAAAATTGGTTAAATTAGGTGCATTTACTTTATCTTCTGACCTTATAGATGAGACGTTCACTTTTAAGAAGCTACCAATGATCAAGGAATTATTCACACAGATACCTGATAATCTCAGTATGAAATTAGGGGGATAATTACATTTAAACGATGGCAATTATTTTGTGGGACAAAACCCAGTTTTTCCTCAAGTTGACGATTTACGGATTCGTTTTTTTGTGGTTAACACTGGTACGGTTAGTATTACTGCTAAACAATTTGGTTCACGTTTAGTTTCTCGTTATCAGAGTACCAAGTCAACTTCAATAAACAAACCCTATCTATCTGAGTTTTATAAAAGATTACCGCTCTATTTTTTATCTGTTTTTTTCCTGTCACTTGGTATTTATTTAATCTTCTTAATGTTGAAGTTAATTTACCATTTTCCATTATTGTCTGCTCCACATCTAAGATTGTTTTTTCGAGATCAAAAATTCATCTTCTGGCAAAGGCTGCCAACCAAAGATAGAATAGGTCTTCTAGATTTTATACGTCTTCTTATAAGAGCGAGTTGTGGTGTTTATATAATTGGTTTAATGCTGTTAGGAGGTATTTTAGGTATGATATTAGTTACGATATTTATAAAATTTTTAGATTTTGAAATGAGGATACCTTACCTTGACCTTGGTATTTTAACAATTATAATATCATTAATAATAATAATGATTATGATTACAGTACCAATGATTATATATCATATCGCTCTTTTACTCAGTAAATACTTAAATAGCATTCCTTTTTTTGATAATTTTCTTAACAGGCTCAACTGGCTTTCTGCAATTATAATAGCTGTCAGTATATCTCTTATTTTGACCGCAATAAATTGGATAATTTATCTGCCGATATTAAGTATTTTTTTATTCATAATAGCTATTTTAAATCTATATTTTTTAATACCAGTTGCTCATAAATTTTTGAACGTCCCAAACTATGAACTGCCAGAATCACAGTTAGTTCAGGAAACGGTAGTTCCTAAGAAAGCTTACTCAATACCGTAAAGTTAAGAAGAGTTTTTAGGAATCAAACTACCACCGATTAAAATAATTGTTAGTAATATCTTGAGTAAGTTTTTCATAGATAGTAATAGCTAAGACGTGTCATAAATTAGAAAAGATAGAAAAAGTTATGTTATTATAAGAAGCAACAAAATAAAACTTAAGAAGCTCTTTGAACAAGCATGTTTTAATACACTTTCATGGAATTTTAGAATTCAAAAAATTTAAAATGCTCCCAAACTTAAATAGTATAAAAGATGTTTTACTGCAAAAAAATATTATGAATATTTTAGTCGTATCAGTTTTGTCTATGGTTGGTCTCTATCTTATCAGTTTGTATAATTACCTTCTATTTCATAGTATTGCCGAGTTATTCAGTATTATAGTTTGTTGTACAGTTTTTTTAATTACTTGGAACTCAAAGCAATATATTAAAAATCCATATCTACTTTTTATCGGTATAGCGTATCTGTTTATTAGCATATTGGATCTGCTGCATATTCTATCCTACAAAGGTATGTCAATCTTCACAGACTATGATTATTATGCAAATCAACTATGGATAGCAGCTCGATATCTTGAGGCTCTATCTCTTTGTGGCGGTTTTCTATTTCTAGCTTCTAAAAAGAAAATTTCTGTGGAACAAATTCTGTTTGGATATATTTTCATCACAGTAATTCTTATTAGTTCCATATTTTATTGGAGAACTTTTCCAATCTGTTTTATTGATGGTGTTGGCCTTACTCCATTTAAAAAAATAAGCGAATATATCATCTCCTCAATCCTAATTTTTAATATTTATCTCTTATACAAGAATCGGCATCATTTTGATGAAAAAATCTTTAAGCTTATTGTTTGGTCAATAATCTTCACTATTGGTTCAGAGCTATCATTTACATTTTACATATCGAACTATGGATTATCCAATTTTGTTGGTCATTTTATCAAAATATTATCTGTCTATCTAATCTATGAAGCTATTATCGTGACTTGTTTCATACGACCATATGAATTGTTGTTTCTAGAGCTTAAAAAAAGTGAAAAAAGTCTGACCGATGCTCAGAGAATCGCTAAAGTTGGCAACTGGAATTGGGATATTACCAACAATACTCTTTTTTGGTCCGATGAAATTTATCGTATTTTTGGTTTTCAGCCTCAGGAATTTAGGATAACTTACGAACAATTTCTAGATTATGTTCATCCTGATGACCGTAAAAGTATTAATAAAGCAGTAAAATATGCTCTGATAAAAAAGCAAGATTACAATATTGAACATCGTATTGTTATTCAAAATAAAAGTGAACGTATTATACATGAAAGAGGTGAAGTGCTTTTTAACAAATATGGCAACCCAATAAAGATGATAGGAACAATTCATGATATAACTACCAGAAAAAAAATAGAAAAAGAATTGGAAAAGGCTAGTCAATATAAAAGTGAATTTTTGGCCAATATGAGCCACGAAATTCGAACTCCTATGAATGCAGTAATTGGGTTCAGTGGATTATTATTGGATAGTAATCAAAAACGTGATGATAAAGACAAGATTTCTTTTAAAGATATATCTCAAATACAAAAAATAAATATATCTGCTAAAAATTTATTAATTGTTATCAATGATATTTTAGATTTTTCAAAGATTGAAGCAGGGAAACTGGATTTGGAGAGTATCAATTTTGAGCTTAGATTAATTACTAATAATTTGGTAACTATTCTTCAAGAAGATGCTCAAAAAAAGGGAATTGATTTAACAATTAATTACGAATCAAATGTTCCATTCTATTTTAAAGGAGATCCTGGGAGATTAAATCAAATTCTTCTTAATTTTACCAGTAATGCAATTAAATTTACAAATGATGGTGGAGTTGTAGTACAAATTTCAATGGAAGAAGATATTGGTAACAAAATAAGATTAAAATTTATGGTTATTGATACTGGTATAGGAATCTCCCACGATAAACAAGATCGACTCTTCAATGCTTTTACCCAAGCTGATGTATCTACAACAAGACAATATGGAGGAACAGGTCTTGGTTTAGTTATCTCAAAACGACTTGTTAATATGATGGATGGAACAATCGGTTTTAATAGTGAACTTGGGGAAGGTTCAACCTTTTGGTTCACAATTATGTTTGAGAAAGGTAACATTCCTAAAAAAGAAGAAAAAACAATAAAATTATCTGTTACTGGATTGCAAATTTTGTTAGTTGAAGACCTACAATTTAACCAAGAGTTAGCTATTGCTATTTTAGACCAACACAATATTACAGTGGCTAATAATGGGCAAGAAGCTATAAATATTTTAGAAAAAGAGCATTATGACCTTGTTTTAATAGATATTCAGATGCCTATTATGGATGGTTTTGAAGCAACTTCAATTATTCGTAATCGTGAATCTACTGTTCTTGACCATGACATTGTTATTGTCGCAATGACAGCCCATGCAACAAGAGAAGATAGAAAAAAATGCCTTGATAGTGGTATGAATGATTATCTGTCCAAACCGCTTGAACCTAATGATTTATTTTCTATAATTGAAAAATTATTTGCTACGAAAATTAAGGATGAAACTCCTGAAAATGATACTGATATTGAACTTCTTAACATAGAAGCATTCCTAAACCGTATTAATGACAACGAAGACATGGCGGCTAAATTAATAGGTATATTTCTTGAACATTATGAAGAAAAACAAACTGATATCATGAAGTATATTAATGAAAAAAATCCAAAAGAATTAAGAGAATCAGCACATTTATTTAGAGGTATGCTTGTTAATTTTAGTAAACAAGGAGCTAATTATGTTAAATATTTAGAAGAAATGGGAAGAACTGAAAAAATAGATATAGAAAAAGCCAATATAATTTATAATGATTTGAATATAGTAATAGATAAAATAATACCGAAATTAGAGGAATATAAACGTAAAGTTGAAGGTTAGCAATTAAGAACTGAAGCAATAGATGTCATTGCCAATTTAAGACATGAAGGAATTAAAGAAATTGTGTTAATCTCTGGTGATCATGAAGTGCCTACGAGAGAATTTGCCCATAAATTAGGAATGGATCGCTATTTTGCGGGAGTGCTTCCACATGAAAAAGCGGATTATGTGAAATTACTTCAAAAAGAAGGTAAAAAAGTGATGATGGTTGGTGATGGAATTAATGATTCTGCTGCCCTTTCCTGTGCGGATATCAGTGTTTCATTAAAAGGTGCTTCCACTATTGCAGTTGCTGATATTATTTTTATGGATGGTAGTCTTAGTAAATTCCATTATTTATTTGAAATTACTAACATGATGGAAGCAAATGTACGCAGAAGCTTTTATCTTATTGCAATACCCAATACGATCTGTATTGCAGGTGCATTTATGGGAGTTTTCGGTTTAAGAGGTTCTTTAATTCTTAATAATGGTTTTAATTTGATTGCAGCTATGAATGGAATGTTACCTTATAAAGTGGGTAACGATAAAACTTCCCAAGAAAAGTTAGAACATAATTAATACGGTGGGTAACGATAAGGTTAGTTATTTATTCTATCTAATTTTACCGCAAAGGAGTTTCGCAGAAAATTCATGATGTCCCCGGAACGTCCTTATTCCGTGAACTAATCAATTTTTCAGCAAAACGGTTATAATTGCCCTGACACGTCTGGTCTCATAGGGCGACTCCGCACAAAGCATCTCCGTCACACCTCTTCCACCATGACTTAACGCTGAGCTTGTTCAAAAATACCAAGAAACGCCGCTACGCTTTAACTGTTTCTTCATATTTTTGAACCTC
>DAOUSL010000300.1 GCA_030627235.1 Thioploca sp. | reverse complement strand
TCATAATATAAACAATAAGTTATAAAATATTTATTATGTGTGTTTTAGCCAACCCCAAAATGTGCGTAAGTGTTCTGTTAGACAATTTGTCAGAGACACTATCAGAAAATGTTATTCAATAACTAATTGAAAATTAATAATTTTCCTTAAGTTGATGTCTATGCGGTGAAACATAGCGTAACTGACCATTACGATATATAAACAAACACATAAATTATTGATTCATATTTGGTCGGTTTCATTGCATCGACCCTACCCAGCTATAACAAGATCATTAATCTAAAAAGCATATTCTACTAAGATTTTTCTGTCTCAACAATGCTCTGCTGTTCTTCAAGCTGAGTAAGTATCAAACGAATATGTACACGTAAAGTATAAAGTTCACCCATGTAAGATAATGGTACCGAAACTTGTTCAGTGATCTCTTTTTGCAAAGCTTTTATTTGCTGTTTTTTCTCTTCAAGTAAAGATAAATCAGTGGTAATATTAATTTTACGATCGATATCATTTAGAGTAGCATACCAACGAAAAATCTTAAAGCGAATTCCCCAACGATAAAGTGGTACTGCACTTTTCAACAATGGTATCATAATCGCGATCAACGGTATCAACATAATTTTTAACCGATCCAACTTAGAAGCAATCCAAAATGGAAAAACCCTTTGTAGCCAACTAGGCCCATTTAGCAAATAATGGTCGGCTTTTTCGTTCATTGGGAATTCAACAAATTGTTTTGAAGGAAATTGACTTTCTTTTTCAAGAAGACCGCCGGTTTTATGCACTTCAGATAGCTTATTAATTACTAACTGAATAATATCCGGATGTAAATCATCACGAGCAACTAAGCTTGCAGTAGCTGCTAATAAGGTTTTATCTTCGTTGGGGATATTTTTTTCCAAATCAATCATTCCTTCCCCAATTTTGATACTAGTCAAGTAAGAATAACGCCGTTTGTAAGCTAGATCACGCTTAAAACTCATTAATTCAATATTTGAATTATTAAGTAACTCAGTGATAATACTAGCAGTTGGAGATGTAACAAAAAAAGCAGCATCAATTTCTCCAGCATCTAGTTTTTCTGCCGCTACTTTGCTAGATAAAGCAAAAAAGGTGGTGTTATCTTTGTTAACTTTATTGTCTTGCAAAAGTTGTAATGCTAAAGGACGAGTGCCACTACCTTCTTCACCTATGGCAATACGTTTATTGCGTAATTCATAAATATAATCAATAGGTTGCTGTCCTTTACGATAAAAAACCCATAATGGTTCATAAAAAAGACTGGCTAGTGATTGCAGTCCTTCCTTAGATACGCTAGTACCGGTACCGCCTTGTACCAAACCCATAGAAACTTTGCCGTCTTTAAGCAATTTAAGCACTTCAATTGAACCAGCAGTAGGTTGAATATTCAACTGAAAATGTTCTTCGGCAAGAAGCTTTTGATATTTTACTGCAAAACTGTGATAGCCGCCGCCTTCTCTACCACTAGCAATGCTAGCTTCTTGAGGTGGTGGTGGTTCAACAAATTGGTAAGCAATAACTAAACTTAACGCAATGATACCAATAATTGGTATCCAAACTTTACAAGAATCACACTTTATAGTCATATATAATATTGGTCCTTTTTTAGATAGAATTAACAAAAAAATTATTTACTTCGTACCGGCTATACATATAAAGTATTGGATTTGCCAATAAAATCAGCACTACCAACACTAAGAATCATAAACCATGCCATAAAAGCCATGTAGGGTCGGTACAGTAAAACGTAACCGACCATTACGATACCAAATACATAAATTATTGATTCATGTTTGATCGGTTTCATTTCATCGACCCGACTTGAACCGCCGATAGGTCAGTCTCCAAGATTTAGTTAGAACTATTTTAATTTTTCTAAAATCTTTGTAAGTTGTTTATAAGATGTAACTAGTTAAGTATCAATTGAAAATATTAAATTATTAAGCCATTTAGCCCTTGTATCTTGGATAAAAGCATTATGTTCTTCTTCATTATAACCTTTGGTATCAATAATTTCTAACTTTTCTCTAAATTGTTTAGCTATTTGAATATAAATCCCATGATTATTTTTATCTTTTCTATCAGATAAAGTATTAATGGCCATATTTAGTTCTTTATAATAATCTCCTCCAATATCTCTTAAAGACAATAGATTTTCTTCTATAAAAACTCGATAAATTTCAACTTCTAAATCTTTATCAAGCATAGAAGCGATTTTTAATAAAATATATAGTTCAGCCCAAGTTCCTCCATATTTTCCTTTTTTTGATTGAATTAAATTTGGAAACTGTTTTATCAACTTGCCATATTGAATTTTTCCTTCGGCTGTTTTAAATTCTTTCAATTTTCCATAATCAGACTGAATTGTAATAAAGTTTAATTTATCTAGATTAAAATCATTGTTAAAATGGGAGTTTTTTAAATGTGGCGAATCGCCACAATTAGAATTTCTTAATAATTGGGTATGTCTTGAGATAATAAATTCCCATACTTGAGATACTTTACCCATCATTGTTTTATGACCAATTTCTAAAACTCCAAAATTTCCTATTTTTACGGTCATTATTTGATTAGTGTTCATTTTA
>DAOUSL010000242.1 GCA_030627235.1 Thioploca sp. | reverse complement strand
GTGAAACAAATAGCCAAGCTTATAATATTAGTAATATTTACCCAAAGTATCTCATTGGGTGCATATGCTATCGGCTGGTCTTTTGAAGATAATGATACAATAGTTCATGCCTCTCATACTGAAAGTCAAAATGATACTAAATTATGTGATAAAATGATGGAATGTGATGATAATTGTTATGATTGCTGTCACTGTATCACATTGTTACAACACCATTTCAACAATAGTTTTGACTTACAAAATTCAAATAACTTCTCTTATATTACCTCTCTAAACGACTTACCGACTTTTCTCTATAAACCTCCCTGTTAATTTCCATAGCTAAATTTTTTGCCGAATTAATTTAAATAATTTCTTGATTAGGATATATCGACTGATATGGTTTTATCCTTTAATCTGGTAAATCCTGATTCAGAAATGACTCTAAATTAATCTCCTCTTAAATCAAATAATTTAAACAAAATTTAACAAGGGATTATTACGTCCTATCAGGATTTTTTATGAGTAAAGTATCACGTCGTAAATTTTTACAAACTGCTGCTATAACAACTGGTAGTGCTTTAGCTGTTGGTGCTAATGCTGCTGAAATGGATCATTCCAAGATGGATCATTCTAAAATGACTCCAGCAACTCCAATAGATCATTCGGCTCATGCTTCTATGAATCACACTGGAATGGTGAATGAAGAATACGGTAGCATGATGTTTATGGAAGGCCATACTATGGCTCCAGGAATCACTATTGAACCTCCCGGATCACCAGCCGATGATGAAGTTGATTATAAAGAATTTGATATGGATATCCGTATCACTGAGCATGAAATATTGCCCGGAATAAAAGCTCATATGTTTGCTTTCAACGGACAAGTGCCAGGGCCAAAAATTCATGTTACCGAAGGTGATTGGATAAAAGTTAAATTCACTAATAAAACTGAAGAGATGCACACTATTCATTGGCATGGTCTCACCGTACCTTATACGATGGATGGCGTACCAATGGTGACTCAAGACCCAGTACATCCTGGTCAAACGTTCATCTATCGGTTTCAAGCTAAACCAGCTGGAACTCGTTGGTATCATTGTCATTGGGGAACTCCATTACATGCTAGTCATGCGATGCACGGAGCTTTCATCATTGACAAGAAAGATGAACCACTAAAACAACGCTTTCCTTATAGTAGAGAATATACTTTAATGTTGGAAGCTTGGGATATTAACTTTGCTCGTAAAGAAATGAATGAATTGTTGGAAGGAATGGGACAAGTAAATTCATTGATGGAACAAGGCAAACTTGACCCTATGACTCATGGTTTTTTTCGTAGTTATGAGGAGTTTAAACATGCGGTTGATACTGGTAAATATATTCCTCCATACTTACTCAGTCGTTCTTCTGGAGTTCCATTAGACTATAATTTTTTTGCGATTAATGGTAAGTCTTATCCTGCTACTGACAAGATTAAAATTAAACAAGGTGAGTGGATTCGAGTTAGATTAATCAATGCTGGAAATTTAAGTCATCACATGCACTTACACGGCCATGATTTTTGGTGGGTAGCTCAAGATGGCAATGATATAGATATGCCACGCAGGGTTAATACTATTCATGTTGAGCCGGGAAGTACTTACGACATTATGATTTATGGAGATAATCCTGGGTTTTGGACTTTCCACGATCACAATACTTTACATGTCAGAAATAATGGTATTTATCCGGGTGGAATGCTTACAGTTCTGGTATATGAAGATTTTCAGCCAACTTACACTCCTTCTGTTTCAATTGACCAATAGGATAAGATAAATGAGAATAATTTTATTGACAATCATAATAGTTGTTGAATTAACTGCTCAATTTGCCATAGCATTGGAAGTTGACCGAGAAGTTTTACCACGAATTACCTTAGGTGGCAGAGTAATCAGTACCTTAGATATAGTTGATTTAGATTCTGATCCAGATAAAGAAGAAAATATTAATCTTGGTGATTCTAACTTACTGTTACGTTTTGATAAATTAATATATTCAACTAAAGGTGTGGCTGGTGCGGTAATTGGTTTAACTGAACATGATGATGAAATGCGTTTTCAACAGCTACATGCTTTCTATTGGAATCAAGATTTTAAAATTAGTTTAGGTCGAGGTCGTTTGCCTAATTATTTAATTGAAGCTCCAACTTTACGAGATGATGATTTATTAACTTATACTCATGTTGGCAACGCATCTTCAGTTGAAGAATTTGACCAAGTTTATGGAGAAGCATTAAAGTTTGATTGGTTTTTAGATCGTAAAATACAAGCTGTAAGTTTATGGGCTGGAACTCGGAAGAGTGAAACTAATAATGGTATAAATAGTTACGGCTTAGGTTATCAATACATTCAACCGGAACATTTACATTTTACCAAACGCATCCGTCTAGCAGGTATTCAATTGGATCGACAAAAGGTTGAATTTGGTAATGATGACGAATGGATAACCGCTATTATTGCTGGAGCTGATATTAATTTAAATCGTGATCCAAGTAAAGTTTGGTCGTTAGCCGTGCAAGCTATTGTTAAAGATGGAATTGATGGTGTTACTAAAATTGATAATTTTGCTACTCAAGCTCAGGCTGAAAGCAGTTCTTTAGTAGCAGCATTACGCTATACTAATCGACCTAATTTATTAACTCGTTGGCAAGCTGGTTTAACTTTTGGTTATAAAGATTATTCTGATATTACAGATGCGACTCAATTTAGTATTGCTCCTAGTTTTGTGTATAAACTTGGGCAAGGAATTGATTTACTTACTCAAGTTATCTATACATCTTATGATGATGGCTTATATGCTGGTGGTGGTGACGTGATGTTCCAAGTTGGAATTTCCTTTAGTTTAGAATCTGTATTTAACGACCAAATCCATGATCGGAATTCAATTTTAAATTTAGAACATAAGTATATTCAGTAAGTTAGTATGGTTATTACTTGTTCTAAATATTGTGGAGATAAGACATGCCTTGTCTCTACCTTCTTAAAAAATACGTTACTAAACTAGAGTTTGAGAACGATTAAAATTTAATTAATATCAAATATATAAAATGAAAAATACAATTATTGGAATTTTATTAATCGTTGTGATTAGTTTTGCTATTTATGCGGCTTATCAAACCAACAATATACAAGTCAGTGGACAGATGGCACAATCTGGTACAATGCAACAACATATGCAACCAACTCCGAAGAAAGTTGAACGACCGTTTGATATGGTTCAAATTACATATGGCAAGAAAGCTTATCAAGAATACTGTGCTAAATGTCATGGCTTAAATGCTGAAGGTGCAGTTGATTGGAGGAAACAACTTCCAAATGGAAAATTTCCATCTCCACCTTTAAATGGTACTGGTCATGCGTGGCATCATCCAATGGCAACATTGCAAAATGTTATAAAAAATAGTAGGAAAGGTAGTGAAATGCCAGCTTGGAAAGATACTTTAAATGATGTTGAAATTGATGCTATTATCGCTTGGTTTCAATCTCAATGGCCAGATGAAATTTATACTGCTTGGAAAAAAGGAGGCCATTAATAATGCTAAAAATAATACCTAATCTACATCCTATTTTTGTTCATTTTACCGTAGCTTTACTTAGTATTGCTATTGGTTTATTTCTAATCGCTTGGATAATTGGTAATAAGCCAATACGCAAACAATTATTAACAGTTGCTAATTGGAATTTATTGTTAGGAGCTGGATTTACAATTATAACTATTGCAGCCGGTTGGTTTGCTTATAATACGGTTGCTCACGATTCAGCTTCTCATATAGTTATGAATATTCATCGTAATTTAGCTATGATTACAATCGTTATAATACTACCAATGGCATTTTGGAGTTGGAAGCATCCGCAAAAAATAATCAATCCAATTTTACTGGTTGCATTGCTGAGTTTATTAATGACCACTGCGTGGTATGGTGGTGAATTAGTATATAGACATGGAATCGGAGTTATGTCTTTACCAAATACGGAGGTTTTTCAAGGACCAATTAGACCAGAAATTGATGATCACAATGCTGACAATCATACTCATTGATACAAAATAGCCGGGTAGGGTCGGTGCAATGAAACTGACCATTAATTAATAATTTCTACATCATAATGGTCGGTTATGCTTTGCTTCACCGACCCTACGAACTTGATATGAGATTGCTATTCATGAGGCTAAGGTTAGAGTTCAAAGGAATAGGAATCCTTATTATTGATTTAAATGAAAAAATGGTATAATATTAGTGGTCAGGTAGGGTGGGTAAAGTTTTATCTTGCCCCATAGGCATCAACTTAAGCAATCATAATATAAACAATAAGTTATAAAATATTTATTATGTGTGTTTTAGCCAACCCCAAAATGTGCGTAAGTGTTCTGTTAGACAATTTGTCAGAGACACCAT
>DAOUSL010000181.1 GCA_030627235.1 Thioploca sp. | reverse complement strand
CTTGGTACTATTATTACTGGTTTATTCTTGGCTATTTCCATGACTGTTGGTGGTGGTGCTTGGGATAATGCGAAGAAGTATATTGAAGATGGTAATCATGGTGGTAAGGGTTCCGAGGCTCATAAGGCTGCGGTAACTGGTGATACAGTTGGTGATCCGTACAAGGATACCGCTGGCCCAGCTATTAACCCATTGATTAAGATTATTAATATTGTTGCTTTGTTGATTGTGCCGTTGTTGTAAGGTTGGTAAATGGTGGGCAAGAAATTGCCTACCTTTGATTTTTATAGAACAATAAATAATTACAAATGAAAAATACAATATTTATAGACCCATTATCTACATGCTCACTCTATGTTGAACCTTATTTTAATGATACAAAACTATCAACAGCTTCTGCTTTTGTTCTTTTCTACAAAGAATCATACTTTTTAATTACAAATTGGCACGTAGTTTCAGGTCGTGATGCTGATACAGAAAAATGTTTAGATAAAAATTCTGCAATACCAAATAAACTATTAGTCTATTTCTATCAAAAAAACAAACTTAATACATGGATTGAACAAGAAATACCTCTTTTAGATACAGAAGAAAACCCAATGTGGATTGAACATCCACATAAAAATAAAGTAGATGTAATAGCA
Organism: Thioploca sp.; assembly: GCA_030627235.1. GTDB lineage: Bacteria > Pseudomonadota > Gammaproteobacteria > Beggiatoales > Beggiatoaceae > DRQV01. The sequence continues at coordinate 7,203 of DAOUSL010000181.1, read as the reverse complement.
TTGCCTATTCATATGAATAATAATATAAGTATTTATCCGATTGATTTATCACTCAAAGATATTGATATATTACCTCAACCAGGAATGCCAATATCTATTTTAGGGTTTCCTTTTGGATTGTCTGCTGGTGGAAAGTTTCCTATTTGGAAAACAGGTCACCTTGCTTCAGATCATGATGTGGATTATGATGAAAATAAACCAGCTTTTCTGATTGATGCAACTACAAAATCTGGTATGTCAGGTTCACCTGTGTTTATGAGAACTGATAGTATGTATAAAACTTCAAATGGAGATTATGTATTTAAGGATGGTATTACAACTAGATTTTTAGGTATTTATGCAGGACGAATACATGAAGAATCAGATATTGGTCGTGTATGGCGACCATTTCTAATTACTGAAATAATGGAACAAAAATTATTATTTACTGAAGAAAGTCGTAGAATTAAACCATCTTCTCGTAATAGTACCTGTCCTTGTGGAAAATCGGTTAAATTTAAAGATTGTTGTGGCATAATGTCTTAGCTTGGTATAGTGTGTAACGTTTTTATCTGACACACACCTTAATAAAACTACCTAATCTTCCCTACAACACTTTATTTCCTTATCAAAGCAATTTTCAAAAAAAATGATTAAAAACTAATCACAAATATTAGTATATCAGTGCCTACGTGGTTATTTGTTAGACAAGGGTAATATTCTCAACGATGCGGATTCACTTGGTTCACAACTTTATAATCACTTTGCAAAAGAAGTTGAACATTGGAATCCAGGAGAGATGCTAGATATTATTAAATTAAAATAGTGTTATGTAAAAAATAAATGGAGACTAAATGAATATTTTAATCACAGGTGGAGCAGGTTTTATTGGTAGAACTTTGCAAGAAAAAATATCTGAATTAGATAATAAAATTATATTGTTGGACAAAAAAGAATCATTTTTAGTTGAGTCTGAGTCTGAGTCTTATATTCAAGCTGATGTGTGTGATCAAGAGAAAATGCAATCAGTTTTTACAGAATATCAATTTGATGGTGTAATTCATTTAGCTGCTGTATCCAGAGTGATTGAAGCACAAAATAATCCACAAGAATGTGAAAGAACTAATTTAGGCGGTATCTATTCATTATTAAAAGCTATTGAAAAAACAAGATCAAAACCTTGGTTAATATTTGGTAGTAGTCGTGAGGTTTATGGTGAAGCGAAAAATTTACCTGTAACAGAAAATGCACAAAAAATGGCTGTTAATATTTATGGTGAAACAAAAATTAAGGGTGAAACATTATTTTTAGAATTTTCAAAAAAATCCAACCTAAATTGTGCAATTATTCGTTTTTCAAATGTCTATGGAAATCGTTACGATATTTTTGATCGTGTCATACCGAGATTTATTCGTGCTATTGTCACAGGAAAAATCTTAATTATTGAAGGTGGGGAGCAACTGATTGATTTTACGCATATTGATAATACTATAGAAGGTATCCTAAGGATCATTGATTATCTAAACCAACAACATAATATTCAAGAGGATTTTCATTTATGTCCTGGAATAGGTTGGACGCTTTACCAACTCATAGAATTTATTGAACAAACTACTGGAATCAATGCGAAAATAAAAACTAACTTAAAACGAAATTATGATGTCGTTAAATTTATTGGCGATACTAGTAAAATAAATCAATTATTAAATTTGAAAGATTTTATTTCATTGGAAGATGGTATTTATCAATCTATTAATGAATATTGCCACGATTTACAAATGGAATCCATTACATGAAAGTTTTAAAAGTAATTCATGGTTTCCCACCTGATTATATGGCTGGTTCTGAGATTTATTCTTATCATTTAGTAAAAGCCTTATCAAAGCAAGTGAATAAAATATATGTTTTTACTGGCGTTGAAAATGAATTTGCTAAGGAATATGAGGTATATGATGAAATATATGATGGTATTGAGGTTCATCGTATTAATAAATTCAGGCGTGATTATGCTTATAAGAAGAAATTTTATGATGAACAAATTGAAATAGATTTTAGAAAATATTTAAATAGAATCAAGCCTGATGTGCTTCATTTTGGACATCTTTCACATCTATCGACCCGATTATTGAGTATAACAGCAAAAGAATACCAACTACCGATTGTTTTTACTCTGCATGATTTTTGGTTGTTTTGTGTAAAAGGACAACTAATTAATCAAAATAATGATATTTGTAGTGGTGCAAGTGCTGAAAAATGTCATCGTTGTTCACCTTATAAAACGACGCTAAAAGAAGTTCAAGAACATTTAATTTACATGCAAGAAATATTAAATTTTATCAATGTATTTCTTGTGCCATCTCATACGTTACGAAATTATTTTATTCAACACGGTATTCCCGAACAGAAGTTGATTTTTTCAAAATATGGATTTAATACGCATAAAATCACTTATCGAAAACAAAATTATCACACCACAAGTTTAATTAACTTTGGTTTTATGGGACGTATCATTCCCACTAAAGGAATTCATGTGTTAATAGAAGCATTTAAAGGTATTGATGCTAACCTATCTATTTATGGCAATATAGGAAGTCAAAAGCGATTTCTCGAACAAGATTATATTCAATTTAAAGGTGGTTATGATAACAATAATATTAACCAAATTTTGAATGAAATAGATGTACTTATTGTACCATCAATTTGGTTAGAAAATTCCCCTTTAGTTATTCAAGAAGCCTTTTTGGCAGGCATCCCTGTTATTACTTCAAATATTGGTGGAATGAAAGAGTTAGTCACAGAAAGCATTAATGGTTTTTTATTTGAAATGGGTAATATTCAATCATTACAAGAATGTATTTTAAAAATAACTCATAATCCAACATTATTAAATGAGTTGAATGTATCAAAAAAAGATGTGCGTTGCATAGAAGATGACGCTAATTTCGTTCATGATATTTATAAAAAAGTTTGTAGAAAATGAAATATTCACCATGGCGAATTACCATAGATACTAACCCTGATCAATGTAATTTAAAATGTATTATGTGCGATACACATAGTATTTATAATAAAAATCAGATTAAAAGACAGCCTATGTCTTCAGAACTATTAGATTGTATTTTAAAACAATCGATTGATACTGGAGTTAAAGAAATTATCCCAAGCACAATGGGTGAACCGTTGTTGTACCCTTATTTCGATAAATTTATTGATATATTAATGCCATCAGAAACTAAATTAAATCTCACTACTAATGGAACTTTTCCTAAAAAAGGGGCTGAAACATGGGCAAGAATATTATTACCTATTACTTCTGATACCAAAATTTCAATCAATGGTATTTTGCCCAGTCTTAATGAAAAAATTATGATTCAAGCTAAAACTGAGGAGGTATTAAAAAATATTAAAACATACTTAAAAATTAGAGATGAAATAAAACAAGTAAATACTAATCACCAACCAACAATTACATTACAAGTTACCTTTATGCATAGTAACTTAGCTGGAATTAAAGAAGTGATAGAATATGCTATTGAGCATAATGTAGATAGAGTAAAAGGACACCATTTATGGGTTACATATCCAGAATTAGAAAAAGAAGATTTACGACATCCAGAGCATGAAGGTATTTGGAACAATTTTGTTAATGAAGTTGCACCTTATAAAAAACAAATAAATTTAGAAAATTTTATCGAAATTTCTGAATCTTCATCTATACCAAGACATTATAACTGTCAATTTTTAGGTAAAGAATTATGGATAGATTGTAGAGGAAATTATAATGTCTGTTGTGCTCCTTCAGATAAAAGGCAAACATTGGGAAATTTTGGTAATATCAATGATATAAAAATCGGTGATATTTTTAATACGAACAGTTATAAAAATTTAGTAGAAAATTATAAAAATAAACTACTTTGTCAAACATGTTTACTTAGAAAAGCTAAATAATGAATAGAATAGTTATTTCTCTGGATGAAACTCATCATTTAATGGATGGAAAGCCTTTATATTCTTATCGTTTTGATAATGTACAGAGCTTTCATTTTCCTTTAGCTTATGCACCTGTCAGAAATGGTCAACATGCTTTCTTTATCAATATTGAGGGGAAGTCAGTTTTTGAACGCAATTTTAAAAATGCTTTTGGTTTTTATGATGACATTGCCACTGTAGTTGATGAGAGAGGATTTTTTCATATTGATGAAAGAGGTAGAGATATTCATTTTCAACACTTTGCTTGGTCTGGAAATTTTCAAGAAGGTATTTGTGTAGTTGAAGATATGGAAAGTAAACAATTTTTTCATATTGATAGAAATGGCGATCCTATTTATATAAAAAAATATGCCTATGTCGGTGATTATCGCTACGGTATTGCTGTTATTACTAATACTGATGGTTTTTGCACACATATTGATATGCAAGGACAGTTATTACATGGGAAACATTTTTTAGAACTTGATGTTTATCATAAAGGTTATGCTATTGCTAAAGATGAAAGAGGATATTTTCATATTAATAAAATCGGTGAAGCAATTTATAATGAGCGTTATATGAAATTAGAGCCTTATTATAATAATAGAGCAATTGCTATTGATCAATATGGTATAAAGTTAATTATATCTATTGAAGGTAAAATAGTTAAAAAATTGTCTGAGATGAAAAAATGATCTTACTCATTCGTCATGCAGAAAAATCCCTGACCGGAAAGCAAAATCTAACTAGTAAAGGGATTGATGATGCCTTAAATTACGGCAAAAAATTAAAACAGCAAGGTGTGTATTTTGATGAAATTATAAGCAGTCCAGTTAAACGTTGTATGCAAACCGCAGAAAAAATTATTGAAGGGTTAGAATCTAGAATTAACATACAAAAATCACATTTACTTGGTGAACCAGGAATGTTTATTATTAATGATAAAAAAGCTGCAAAAGTATTTGATAAATTTACTGTATGTGAAGTAATAAATATGATACTTAAAAAAAAAGAATTATTAGGTTTTTTACAAATAAATGAAGCTTGTAAACCAATGATAGATGAGATTCAAATAAAAATAGCCTTAAATAAGTCTGTTTTATATATTTCGCATGACGTTATTATTATGCCATTTATAGCAGCTTATACATCTAAAATTAGAACAATAAAAGAAACCGATATAATTGGTTACTTAGGTGAATACATTATAAAAAACTGAAGCAAGCGTAAGGTGTGCAACATAATGTTTGTCCAACTTGTCTAGGGCAAAGATATAAACCAGAGATTTTAGACATTAGATATAACGATTTCAATATTATAGAAATTTTGGATAATCCGGTGAGTGAGTTATCTAATGTATTCGATGATAAGAAATTACAATTCGCCTTTGAAATAGTGCAAAAATTAGGTTTATCACACATTTCACTAGGCAGAACAACACCAACATTAAGTGGTGGAGAAGCCCAAAGACTAAAACTGGCAGAAGTATTAATTGCATCATATCATAAAATCCAAAAAGGAAATTTTCTATTTGTTCTTGATGAACCAACCACTGGCTTAAGTGCTAAAGATACAGCCAAGATTTATGCTATTTTTGATGAGATATTGTCATTTCATAATTCTATAATTGTCATAGAGCATAATCTTGAAATGATTAAAAATAGTGATTTTATTATAGACTTAGGTATTGGAAGTGGTAAAGAGGGTGGTAAAAATCTTTTTGAAGGACAATATGAAGATTTATTAAAACATGCAACATCTTTGACAGCGAAAGCATTGAAAGGTGAACACGAAAAAATAGAAGGCAACGAAGTTGATCAATCAAGCTTAAAAGAGAAACTTTACAATAACGGTGAAGCTCCCAATTGTAATGATTTTTATTTGGATAATAAACACTTTGCAATTGAAAAAGATTTTGCTGCAAACTATGAAGTGGTAACTGATAATTCAGAACATAAATATTTTACAACAAAAGAGGAACTTTTTAAGTTTGTACGTTCTTTAGGGAAACATGAAATATCATTTAATCCCTTTGTGGCTGAATTATTTAAATATAAAATTGTTCCTAATGGCATTAAAAAAGCTAAACTAACACATCTAAAAAAACTTGGATTCAAAGTAAAAAATTCTGAACTAGATGAATGGAAACATAGAGTAATAATAGGTGAGATAGAAAAAGCCTATAATTTTGGTAATGGTTGGATTACTGTAACCACCCAAAATCATAAATATGAACTGTTTACTAGATTAGTTTCTATACAAAATAAGATTATTGGTACTCCGAAAATTAATGAGCATACTTTTAACTTATATCTAAACAGTTGCGTTTATTGTGATGGAATTGGTGTAAAACAAATTTATGATAAAAATCTTATTATTAAAAATGAAAATCAATCTATTTTAGATAAAGATTTCCTGCAATTTCCCTTAAAATTACAACTTAAAAATGTTATTACAAAATTTGCGAAAGAAGGTTTATTTGATTTTACTAAACCATTTAACCAACTTAGTGATGAACAGAAAAATATATTTTTATTTGGATTTAAAGAATATAAATTTCTAAAGCCAAAAGGCAAGGTTACAACATTATCTGACTATATCCAGTGGCAAGGTTTATATTTCTATATATATCAGAATTTAGAAAAAATAGATATGGAAATGAAAATAAGAGATTCTAAACATAGTCAAATTTGTCCTTTCTGCTTAAGTGGTTTTAAAAATGAAGTAGAGTTTTATCTATTGGATAATAAAAGAATTATTGATTATTTAATAATTTAAGCGTTTTAATATTCATAATAAATAGGATATTTCCTACAAATCTTAATCCCCCTCTACAAAATCTCCCAAAAACTTGACAACCAAAAATTTAATCATCATAATCAACAACACACTTAGCTAGGGAAACGTACCTGAAAAGAATGGTAACCATAGAATGCCATTCTCCGCTAAGTGCTTCCTTTTAACTACTATGGAGTGTCTATAATGACAACTCAAATGATGATAAGCCGTGATTTTAACGGTGCTGTAATCCGTCAACGTTCTAGTGATGGCTACTTAAATGCTAGTGATATGTGCAAAGCTAATGGTAAACGTTGGTTTAACTATTATCGTAGCAAAGAAACTCAAGGTTTTTTAGTTGCCTTATCTAACTGAAGTTACGCAAAGTAAAATAAATACTAGAATAAGAATAACTAACAAAAATAATGTTAGATAGCCTTCAAAACTTGTAGTTCGTGAAAAGCAGTTTTGATAGCT
>DAOUSL010000170.1 GCA_030627235.1 Thioploca sp. | reverse complement strand
TGATAGTGTCTCTGACAAATTGTCTAACAGAACACTTACGCACATTTTGGGGTTGGCTAAAACACACATAATAAATATTTTATAACTTATTGTTTATATTATGATTGCTTAAGTTGATGCCTATGAGTTACGCTATGTTTCACCGACCCTACAACTACTTGTCTAGTGCCGTTTAACATGGGCAAATACATGAGCAATACATTTGGTCTACCTAATCGAAAGGGAGAGCATCCAGAAATTGGTCAGCAACCACCCCAGTTACAATTTTCTGATTTAGGTTCAGAAGATATAAGGTTAGCATTAAAATCGTGGGCATTTAGTACCTTTCCAAATGTACAAGAGCACGATACATTAATTTCAGTATCCACATCGAGAGCATTATGGCTTGATGAAAGTATTCCAGCTGGTCACGATGATGCATTTATGCCACCAGCCAATAGTAGAGAGTTTTGTCATCTTCATGCAGATGGTAGCTTTCATACAGTTGTTGATGTAGTAGTTGAAGACGAAATTATACAAAAACAATGGGGTGTTAGGCATATGTATTACGACCGTGGCGTTAAAGAAATGTTAGTTTATGCTCCAAGAGATGGAGATGAATTGATTATCGCAAAAAAGATAATAACAGAATCATATAAATATGCTTCAGGTGACATTAAATTCAATCTTGATTTGTAATCAAGGCTAACTCGTAAGGTGTATAAGCACGTAGGCTAGGTTGACGAAAGGAAACTCAGCATTCCATAATTAATTGTTAATTATTTTCTAGATTACGCTTCGATAATCCAGTCTACCAAACTAGTTAGTAAATTAATTGTGAATGGTTAATAGTCAATAATTAATTATTAATGAAAGTCAAAACCATTAGTAATTAACCATTCTTAATTCACTAATTCACAATTAAATACAGATACTTCCGTAAATTTTGAGTATCTATAAAAACTATTTATCTACATTTGATAGTTCAAAGTGAAGAACGGTGTTAGAACAAGAAACAAGGGTTAAAAAATGAAATTAATTACAGTATCTATATTAATAATTTATGTGCTAATCCAACCAGTGTTTGCTGGATTAGACTACAGTGAGAAAAGTCAGCATAAATTTAGATATGAAGTCAAAGGTGAGATAATTGTTAAACCTGATAGGGCAATATTTCCCATCATTATTACTGTACAATCTAAATCTTATAAATTTTCTCTTCAGAATGCCAATAAGATAGTTTCTGCATTAAAATCAGACACAAAAAAACTAGATAATGAAGTATTTTCTATATCATCATCTGATTTTTTTAAAAAACACAAAAGAAGAAAAAAAATAAATCTCTCATTTTGGGGAGATGATAATAAAAATGCTGCTAAAACAAAATATATTGCCTACTTAATCGTAAAATTTAATAACACCGTCACCTTTGAAGACAGAGCAAAATATATTGCTGAATCACTTGATTTCATCAATAATTTCAAAAAGAAATACATTAAAGATGAAAATACTTCAATTTATCAAGAAGGTTCATTTTATGAAATTGACAATGTAGAACAATTTAGAGAAAAAATAGTGAACAGTGTTTACCAAAAAGCAAAATTAATGGCTGATATAGTTGGAAAATATGAAGGTCTTGTGCCAGTAATCAAAGAAGTCTATTTTGATCAAGGTATTATAGAAGATATTATTAATTTCAATAGTGCATCTTTATCAATTAATGCAAAACTAGAATACACTTTTAAATAAATATAATAAATCAATAATATTCTAACGTTGGTTAATTATTTGCTGGGTTACGCTTCGTTAACCCAGCCTACTAAACTATTGATATACCAATCCCAAAGGGATTAAACATGAATAGCCACCGATGAAATCGGTGGAACTAAAATTATGATTATAAATTAAGGCAAATAATCGATATGCAATGGATAAACAGTATTATCTGGATCGCTTTCATCTAAAACTATCCATTTATCCACAGCCTCATTAATACTACGATACTGAGCTAATTTAGCTTCCAAACGTTGAGAAAAATCAGTCCGTTTTTGAGTTGTCCAACTAGCAAATCTTTCATCAGTCAAAGATGCTATTTCACTTTTGTAAGGTAGGCTGTCTAAGAAACTTGGAAGCAAACCAGAATCCTTCAAATTTTTTGCAGTGCCAATTTTACTAGGGTCTTTAATAGATGCAGCAGCAACACTTTGTAAAGCTTCAAAAAACTCTCTTTCTGTAGTTTCAGCATTTTTCATTGCCATATTAATTTCCCCAACTACTCTGACTAAGCTATCTAATTGAATTTTGGTCAATAAAATCCTAACTTCCAAAGCTGGTATCGCTGGATCAGCCATATCTCTATCAATAGCCCAAGCAATTATATCTTTAGGCGGAACTGCTTCTTTACCTTTATATTCAACTAAAGCTGATTCCAATAACATTTTAGTAACTTTTTCTGCTTTATCAGTAACATTACCAGTTTGATTATTATTAATACTTGGAGTATTTATATTACCAACTAACGTCTGTCCAAGAAATGAAGTTATCATATTAGCTGTTGCTTTCACTGCTTTAGCAAAATCTTCTTCTTTATCAGCATTAACTTCCACCAATGCTGACTCGTCACTACCACTAATTCTAGACAATGTAGTAAATTGACTTCTAGCTTTAGGTAAATCTCCAACAATTTCTGGATGAGAATCTTGATTCTGTAGATGAATTGCCATAATATGAACTTGAGAATCATCAGCCTCTTGCCGCAATACATGTTCATCTTTACCAGTTACATTTTGTTGATGGCCTGGCTCATGAGAGCTTGCATCTCCAACTAATATCATTAAACGTATAGTATTCTTACTCCAGTTACTAGTCAAACCAGTTTCCACTCCAGCAAATAACTCTTCTTGATAGTCCAAACTACCAACATTTGCAACTTTAACTTTACTAATCATATCAACAAATTGTTCAGCATTTACCAAACCATCTTGAGTGAAATTTTTACTGGCAAATTCTATCCCACTAACTATAGCTGGATTATCTCTATAACCAACAAACCCAAAATGAACTTTTTTCTTAATATCTTTAGTAACAAGGCGAGCTATATCCTGTACTGACTCAAGCGTCATCCGAAGATAAGGTTCCATGCTGCTGGTCAAATCCATCACAAATACAATATCAACTCCCAATTGCTTCACTGATTCTGGACTGGTAGTAGTTTGCAATACTTCTTTTTGTACTTCTGGGTTATTTAAAGTATTATTATCACCACGTAAATCAGTATCTAATTTAGCCGCAGTTGCTTCCGTAATGGCAGCCGCAATTTGTAAATACCGAGCATCTTCACCTTCTAAATCCAACATTTCAAAGTTTACAATTGGTAAAAAATAAAAATTTTCATTAATATCTACAAAGCGTTTGCTTTCAGAAAGAACTAAGGAAGGATAACGATCTTGCTGATCTTTGTCCAAACTAGCGTAAGCTTTACTAATTTTAGATTCTCGGTATGGAGATTGGATAATATTTTTTAAAGCTTGTAGCTTATTGAACATTAGCACTTGATTACGTCGTTCATCATCTTCACCAGGATGGGTGTAGGCCATGATTAATGCTTGTTTCCATTCAATAATATCTTTCGATTGCATCCAACCCAAAGCTCTTTTTTTAGATTTACCAACTTTATACCAACCTTTAGGATTATCTGGATCAGATGTGTCTACATCTTTTCTAGCAAAAACATACAGAGGTCTGAATGCTTTGATTGGTTTTCTAAGGATTATTTTACTGCCATTTGGTCTGTTATATACTGTTGGAAAAGCTCTTGGTAAGGCTTTCAATGGCATACCAGTAGTTTTTTCCCGACAGATTTTTTTAACATTAGAACATTCATAACCATCGTTAGTGATAGCAGATACATTCATTAGCCCTAGGATTAGGCTAGTTATAAACATAGATTTAATATAATTCATTAATTTAAATACCTCTCTTTGTAAATGTGTTTTATTCCAACGCAATTTTTAAACCAATATTTTAATTATAACCTAATATTGATATAAAAAGTAGATATATACACATAAATAGTGAAGTATAAAATCCAATTTATCCGTTATTATAATAGACATATTTCCTAAATAAGTGTATATAAATGTAGGATGCAATGAACGAAGGGAATTGCATCAATAATACGACTCGAAAGATATAATTCGTAAACTCATTACATCCTACAGTAATATAAGTAATTAACTGTATAACTTTGTTAAGATAAATTTATTAATATATACAGTTTTTTGGGATTATAGATTTTTACAGGTAGGTTTATTATGCAAATCATTACATCATACAATTATTTCAATAGCATAACATTTATGTTAATTATAGATTACTTGATTAATTTAACTATAATTTTAAATTATTACCACTAGTTATTTAGAACTATATTTATTTTAAGCTTGTATTTAAGCATACTATTTATATAATTAACTGTATCATAATAAACTTGATTAGGAATAAGGTTTTAATAAAACTCGAAACTAAACCTGCCAGGTTTTTAAAACCTAGCAGGTTTGAACATCAAATTTTGGAGATTATTAAATCCTCATTCCTTAGTATAAAACTTTTCTAAGTTCTGTCGCTAATAATAGTATTAATTAATAATTTTGAGGAAATTAAATGAAGATTACATTATTGATATTGATAATTGGGTTGTGGTTTCCCGTGTTTGTATTATCTGAAACTACAGCAGTAGTTATACCTGAAATTGCTAAACTCCATAATTTGACTAAAGATGAATTGATAACGAAATCCCAAGATATTTTCAATGAAGCATCTGATAAATTTCGATCCGAATTGCGTGGAGTATTTGGTAACGAAAGATTGCTTGAACGAGCTAGAAAAAAGACTGGTTCTTTAATTTTACCAGCGAAGAAATTTACAACATCTTCTGAAAATATGTCTTCGCTTGAAATTGCCAAAGCTACTTTAGATCATGTAAGAGATCGGTTTGATGCATTTAAACGCTGGATTGTATTGACTGAGGCAGAAAAAATTCTTATAGAAAAACAAATTGATCAAATAAAAATTGCTCAATCAACTGCTGATATTTTTATTGACAAGCTTGATAGTTTAGATTCATTTATATTAGAAATTGAACTACGTCTTGATGATGGAACTCTAGCAGATAGTGAAGTACCAAGTTTTTTAAATACACGGGAAATGGAAAAACAGATACTTATTGTTAAACAGGGAGAACTAGAGGGTAAATTGAATAAAACGCAAGAATCATTTGATGAAATTATTCTGCTTTTAGAAAAAATTAAAAAAAATACCACTAGAATGGAAGCAAATTATTCTGCTAACAAAGAGAAATATTCTAAGGAATTAAAACAACAAAAAGTTGAACAAGAATATTCTAAACAAACACCAGAACAGTTATTAGCAGAAATCGCTAAATTACAAGAAGAACGGATATGGGTTAATGGTACTTTTAATCTTTCATATCGTAAATTTATGAATCAGCAAAGAAATGTTGTTTCTAAATTAGAACAAAAACTTGGAGAATTACCATCTCCTGACGTGACAAAATTACAAATTACCTATTCAGAGGAAGCTCAACAAATAGCTACAATTGCTAAAGAGATAGTACATTATCATGTCGAAAAAATTGTGAAACTTAAAAAACTTCAGAAAAACTTAAAATCACTTATCGAATATGGAGAGTCTTTTGAGGGAGATGCAACTGTTTTAAATGAACATACTTTCAAAATACAAGTGATTGCTAGAACTCTTGAAAATTTCGTTGCTGAAAAAAAATTAGAATTAGATTCAATTCCAGAAAATAGTCGTTCTAAATCACTTACTATTGTTGATGATAAATTTTCAAAAAGAGTATCAAATGCGTTGGATATCATAGAAAAAGCTAGGGAGAGATTAGCTCAAATTGATGATGAAATAGAAAAATCTAATATTGTACAAAAAGAGGTTAAAGAAAAATTAGTAAATTTGAGAAAAATTTATGAATCTGCTCAACAAGCTAACCAATGGGAAGAAAAACTTAAGGATTTGACAGCTGAACAAATTTTGAAAAGTTTTCAAGAAAATGGGGAAAAGTTTGTCCAATATGAAATTGATTTACAAAAATTACAAGAGGATTTTAAAATAGATCAGACTACTGTTGAAAACTCGAAATTAAGTTTAGAATCTTTAAAAGACCCTTTATTTCGTTTGGCTCAACAAGAAATTTTTGAGGAAAAACAGAATATTCTAAATATGCTTTATAAATTTACAAAATTAGAATTACCAACTCAAGAGATTCAAACCCAAGCAACAGATACGGATGTTAAAGATAAAGCATCAGAATATGAAACAGAAGCTTATCAGAATTTATTATCAAATAGAACTAGGGTTATTGATAGACAGCAAGAACAACGTATAAATTTGTCGAAAATATTAAATTCTTTAAGTGAGAAAATTAAACATTATACTAAAGCATTATCTGAGACAAGTAAAATAGCATCACAACATTATGCCAATGCTGTTGAATTAAAAAAACGTTTGGGGCGTGGACAGTTAGATGCTGATGAAATTCCTGATGGTATTTCTGAAGCTTTAAAATCTAACATTGTAACTCAGTTAAATGATAAAACAACAGAGATGATAAACTATCAAACAAACATACAACAACAAATTATAAGTTTTAGTCAAAAAGATGAAACTCTTCAAGAAACTCTAATATTCTTAATTGGCATACAAACTTTAGCTGGAAAACGTATTGATATAACTTTAGAACATCAAAAACTAAACCAAGACTTTGAACATCAATACAGTACACTTTCTAAAACAGAGTTAAAAGCTTTAGAACAAACTGCTAATCGGCGTATGGAATCTGATAATACTACGACAGAATTTATACTTAGCTTTATTCCCTCTGGACGTGCTGACAGTCTAACTGAGTTTATGCAAGATTACTATTTAGAACTGTTGGAACTAGAAGATAAGAAAGAAAATCTGCAAACGCAAAAAAATAAAATAGAACGTCTAACTAAGCTTGCAGAGAGTGAAAAAATCTTAATCACAAAATTGTCTCCTTTACTTAAGCAACAAAAAGAACAATTGGAAAATAAAAAAGAAGTAGAATTAGTAAAAATTAAAGTTAAATTAATGCCCCAAAAATCTGAAGAAATTTTAGCTAATTTTGAGAACAAGATCGAAAACCGTTTATCAATACCAGCGGCAATTTCAGAAAAACAAAAAGTTTTTGCAATTGAAGAAGCAACTGAAGAAATTTTTGATTTACATACTCAAATAATTGCCATTGATAAATGGTCTGCACTTTTTGAGCAAAGACTTTCTTCTACAGGTATTAATGTAGAAATAGGTGCTTATCAAGATAAATTAGGTATTTTGAATGCTAAAGAATTAACTATTCAACGACGTATTAAACGTATTTTAGGTCACTCTCAAGATGAATTCACCAATAATGAAAAATTGGATAAACATTTTTCAAAACTACAATTTTTACAAGGAGAAATTGGAGTTTTACGAGTAGATATTCATAAAATCCGTACTCAACAAACTTTACAGGTATTTATTAAATTAATAATGGTTCTTCTAATTACAATGTTAATTACTTGGATTACCAATCGTTTGGTTAATTTTATCTTACGCAAGTCCTATAATAATAAACATTCTTTACTAAATGAAAAACCAGTAGGAACTTTTACCATTATATTGCCACTATTAAGAACTATTTTTATTTTTGTTATTTGGGTTAGTGCAACTATTGTTGGATTAAGTATATTAGGTTTTAACGCAGGAACTGTTCTTGCTGGTTTAGGTATAGGTGGTTTAGCTATTGCTATGGCTTCTCAGAAAACGCTTAGTGATATGATTGGTGGTATTAGTATTCTGCTTGCTAGATCATTTAAGATCGGTGATATTATTTTATTTAATGGTGAAGCATCTACAGTAGAAGACATAAGTCTTCGTTATACAAGGCTGAGAGAATATTCGACTGACTATTTACATACCATTCCTAATTCCTTACTTTCCGAGCAAAAATTAACCAATATATCAGCAGCTAAACCAGGAATCTATCTAACTATGGAATTGCCGTTATCAATTGGTAATAGTGCAGATAAATTAGAATTGGCAATGCAAATAATTGTTGATGTGATTGGACAAAATCCTCATTCTTCATTAAGATGGATGCGATTCCATGGTTTTGAAAATTACACGTTTACCATTAAAGCTAGTTTTGAAGTTAAATGGACTCAAAAAGAAAAGATACAAACAGAAATATACACCGAAGTTGTAAGAAGACTTCAACAGAATGATATTGGGTTTACTTTTCCCGTATAATTATTATTTGGAAATAAAACCCGAAACTAAACCTGCCAGGTTTGAACCTCAAATTCTGGAGATTATTAAATGAAGATTACATTATGGATATTGATAGATGTTTCTCACCTAAAGCTTGACCGCTTAACTTAAATCTTATAGCCATGTAGGGTCGGTTACACTATGTTTAACCGCATAGGCATGAACTTAAGTAATAATTTGGTATATTGTATTGAAATAGATAATATTTAGAAATAGAAATTAATAAATAGAAAAATCCAATGCCAATATATCATGAAGTTGCTCAAGCAATACAATCAATTTTTAGTAAAGAAACTGAC
>DAOUSL010000401.1 GCA_030627235.1 Thioploca sp. | reverse complement strand
TAATTATAGTGTCCTTTAACTTTTCTACGCTAGGACCCACTCCGTGAGAAATCAACGCCTGTTTGTTAAGGGCTAGCTCTGCGGTGTAGCCTTCCAAAGCGTCAGCCATGTCCGACGCTTTGTTGTTAAGAACAGCTGTTATACTCGCATCAACAAGCTTACCTAGTTTTATAGCGTTCTGCTTTTCACCTCCGGTAAGCTCCTCTATTTGTCCTACTAGAAAGTCCCTAACCTCTGTCAAATATTTAAGTGAGCCGTCTTTTGTTTTCTGAATTAAGTTTGCACGAATACTAGCGACGTCTACGGTGTCGGTGGACAGAAAGTTTTCAAAATCTAAAGCGACTAAAGACTCGTAATATTCCTCTATGTCCTCTTTATTTCCTTTTATAGTGGCTAAGTACGCCGCACTGTTTTCAGGCAGCAGCTTACCAAGTACCTTTATCTGCGCAGATAAGTCTTCGTTGGACGATACCTTGTCTCCAAGGGTTCCCTTCTCTGCTGTAGTAAGACCTTGGTAAGCCTTCAGAAGCTCCTCCTGCTCTACAGACAGGTCTTCCTCTTTTGCTTGTGCGTCCAGAGCTTCAGTTAGACCTTGCACCGCTGTAGTTCGTTGAGCCTCAACAGTACTCCAGTACTTGCTTACCTTAGAAGCAAGGTCTATTAGAACGTCTGGGTTTACAGCATCTGCTGTTACTCCAGCAAGCTCGGCAAGAGCTTGCCTTGCCCCAATAAATGCCTGCCCTTCAAGGTCTTTATCTTGAGAACTGAACTCATCTATAATGTCTATAGCGTCGTCCATTTGCTTCTTAGTGCTCAGCCCTAGGTCTTCCAGGAAACTTTTTGTCTGTTGATCTAGCCTCTCAACCGACTCTTTTATAGCTACGAAGGCCTTTTGAGACTTAGCCTCATTTCTTAGGTCTCCCTGAGCAGACTTTATTGCTTTCTCCGCCCCGTCTATATACCTCTCCAGAACGTCTACGGACCCTCCGTTGAACCTAGACACTAGAGCTACAAAATATTCATCAAGAATATCCGCATACCCTCCAAAAGCAGTAGAGGGAGCAGAGGTACTCTTTGAGTAAGTGCCTTTGGCGTTGCTCATTAAGTCGGTTAACTCTCCCACCCTGTCTATAGCTCTAGCCGCCCCGTCAACTATATCCTCAAACCATCCAGTTGCTCCTCCAGCGGAGGTGTTTGCTGTGCTTACAATCACTGCTCCCAAGTTGTCCCAACTTTTGCTTAGAGACTCTAGCTGCGTGCTGGCCCCTTTGGCCGCCGCTCCATGGCCCTTCATCTTCTCTTCAGCTTCAACTAAGGCTTTCTTTTGCTTTATTAACGCGGTTATTACGTTCTGCGCTCTGACATCAAAC
>DAOUSL010000440.1 GCA_030627235.1 Thioploca sp. | reverse complement strand
TAATTGGGTTCTTTGGTCAACCCCATCTAAAATTCCAGCCATTAATAGCTCCTAATGATTCAATACAAAATATGTGCGCTCAGTTTATTGTCTCTACAACATTCGCTGATTAGTATAATGACACGGCTGAATATCGCAACTATACCAAAATATCAGGCTAACTTTTGGTATTATAACGAGTAATACTTATATTTATACGCAATTATTTAATCTTGCTAAAAATACCTTTGTTTATAAATTGCACATCGATTGATCCAAATTTAAGTAGCCTATGTTTTATAAAAAAACTCTAAAATTTTTATTTAGCCTCTTTTTAACGCTATCCATCCTAATAAATCCAGCGCTGGCTAAAGAATACCAGCCAACGTCATCTATCAAAAAAGAAATCACTCAGTATATTCTGGATAATATCGATACTAAACAAGACTTTGAAATCACGGTAAATAGCTTAGATGATCGTTTAAAACTACCAAAATGCACCATTCCACTAGAAACCTACAGTCGCTACTCAACACTCAAAGCCGGCACACTATCTATCGGCATTCGCTGCAGAGGTAAGCAGCCTTGGTCACTGTACAATTCAGCAAAACTCAAGATCTATAAATCCGTTTTGGTACTTAAGGAAAACATTGGTCGCAATACTTTAATTTATCCTGAGCTTGTTACCTTTCAAAGAACAGATATCACTAAATTATCACGTGGTTATTTTACTAATTTCTCTCAGTTGCAAGGCGCAACTAGTATTCGTAATATCCAAGCAGGTCGTGTGTTGCGCCCTGCTCAATTTATCTCTCAAAAGTTAATTAAAAAAGGAGATAAAGTAACAATTCGAGCCAAATCTAAATCCTTCACAATCCAAATGTCTGGGCACGCGTTAAGCGACGGAAAGCTTGGCGAGCAGATTCGTGTTAAAAACAGTAGAACTAAAAAAGTCGTTGAAGGCACGGTTATTGAAATAGGTGTTATTTCAGTCAACTAAGTGTGATAAAAATCTATTTTTTACTAAAGTTATTTCTATCATTGCCGCTAAACAAATTGAGACAATTTAAAGGAGGCTGTCATGGGCATCGAAATCAATCAAAGACTACCACTGGCTGATATAAATAGATCAGCAAACAAGCCGGTGAATAGTGCAGAAAGTAAAAACACAGCGGCAACTAAGCTTGCATCAGATT
>DAOUSL010000041.1 GCA_030627235.1 Thioploca sp. | reverse complement strand
TTAATCCTGCACGCGGGATGGCTGGATCAGACTTGCGTCCATTGTCCAATATTCCCTACTGCTGCCTCCCGTAGGAGTCTGGGCCGTGTCTCAGTCCCAGTGTGGCTGATCATCCTCTCAAACCAGCTACGGATCGCTGTCTTGGTGAGCCATTACCTCACCAACTAACTAATCCGACATAGGCTCATCCAATAGCAAGAGCTTACAAGTAGAGGCCCTCTTTATCCCGTAGGAATTATGCGGTATTAGCTTGAGTTTCCCCAAGTTATCCCCCACTACATGGGCAGATTCCTATGCTTTACTCACCCGTCCGCCACTCGTCAGCATTCCGAAGAACCTGTTACCGTTCGACTTGCATGTATTAAGCATGCCGCCAGCGTTCAATCTGAGCCATGATCAAACTCTTCAGTTCAAATTGTTTTCTAGCTAATCTTTAAGCTATTGCAAAAAGACTTTAAAATTAAAATATTTTTTGAATATTTGAGCTATTAAAATATAATAGCGCAAGTACCCACACAAATTACCCGATTCATACTGTTAAAGAACATTGCTTGGTTTGGGACGTTTTCTTTATTCCCTCTCAAACTATAACGGCCATTCTACAGAAGAAATTTCATTCTGTCAAGCATTAAATGTATTTTTTATCATTTTTTTTTAAATAAATAGCAATTTCAATCATTTAAATAAGATATTTATTGATTAAACATGCAATACATCTAAACAAAACGAAATCTTTTAACATATATTTTAATAAATACAAACAGTTACAAACCATACATTTCTATGTATTTAGATTATATTGTTTATTTTCAAGTATTTAGTATATAAATACTATTTGATACATCCTCTATTATAGTATATATCGTTTCTTTAAATCTAATATAGATTATAAATCTACTATAAAGTGTATAGTAAGAATCATTGTTCGTTCTAACTTGAATTCAACGTAATAGTTATTCAACATTGACTCTTTAAAATATTATATATGCTAAATTTTAGAAGCCTATTTGTATAGTATGTATTACAAACACCAGATAACTATCTGTAAATACTGAATAATATAAAATAAATTATATCTTACTTATATTATCTCTAAATTTTATACTATATATAGTATAAAATTTCCATCACCATATTAGAATAATAAACGTATTCAAAGTTACTAATTTCATTATCAACTATAAAAGCTCTTTGGATTCCATAATACTTTCCCAACAACATATAACTTGTTGTCTATGCTTAAAAAATTTATCATTATCTACTATTGCAGGCTTATTTTGCATGGTTAAACTATGAATTTCTGCACGATAAGACCAAAAAGCCTCTCTTAATTTATCCCCAGTAGATTCATCAAATAATTTATACCTTACTAACAATTTCAATAATGGTAACATACCTGTAGTTTCTAATAAATCTGAATAATCTATTGCCCAATGCAATACGCCATATTGAATAATAAATTCAATATCTACAATACCACCTCGTCCTTGCTTTAAATCAAAGATACCTGAGTTAAAAGGTGGATTAGTTGGTTTGCTTTTATCCAAATTACTACGCATCTTTTCTCTCATTTTTCTAACTTCACGTTGTAATTTTTTAGAATCACGTTGAATACAAAGAATTTCACGTCGAATTTTTTCAAACCATTTTATGCTTTGTTCACAACCAACAACTGCTCTAGCACGAATCAAAGCCTGATGTTCCCAAGTCCAAGCATTTTGTTTTTGATAAGTTTCAAAAGCATTAAAACTAGTTACTAACATACCTGAAGCACCACTAGGACGTAGACGTGAATCAACTTCATATAAAAGACCAGCTGGAGTATTAGTAGTAAGGATATGAATAATACGTTGAGCTAAACGAACAAAAAATACTTGATTATCTAGCGGTATATTGCCGTCTGTTGGTTGTTTACTATCTAAATGTAAAAATACAATATCTAAATCAGACCCATAGCTTAACTCCATACCACCAGCCTTACCATAAGCAATAATACAAAGCCC
The DNA here is from genome assembly GCA_030627235.1 of Thioploca sp. GTDB lineage: Bacteria > Pseudomonadota > Gammaproteobacteria > Beggiatoales > Beggiatoaceae > DRQV01. Next base: position 25,313 of record DAOUSL010000041.1, on the reverse strand, counting down.
TGGTATTTCCGTACAACACGGTTGGCCATGTCTTTGAATTAAATAATCATAAGCTAACGTTAATGATTTACGAATTAGAGTATCAGCAATAGCAGATAAATAATCACTAGCTATATCAACAGTTAAATTTCCAGAAATTTCTGCAGCAGCTACATGTAATACATAGGCTCGTTTAAATTGACGTAAAGTATCCATCTGCATTTCTAAATCATCGATTGGCTGATGAGCTAATTGGGCTTGCAAAGCATTGTCTAATTCATTTGGTTTAAGAGGAGTAAATAATCGTCTTGAATCTAATAACTCATCTAATAGTAATGGATAACGAGTAATTTGTTCAGCAATCCATGCACTATCAGCACATAAACCTACTAAACGTTTTAAAACTTGTGGTCGTTCTATTAATAAAGCTAAATAAACTCCACGTTGAGTTATTGATTCAATTAATTTTAAACTACGTTGAATGGCATCATCTGGTGATTCATGTTCTTGAGATGTCATTATTATCATTGGAATTAACGTATCTAATCTTTCTCTACCACGTTTATTCAATTTTTTAACACTATACGAATCGAGTAATTGACGTAAAAAAGTCAATACTTGTTGAGCTGATTTAAAACCAGCTTGAGTTAATAATGTTATAGCCTGTTCATCATCATGTAAATTATTAGCCCATAACGCTTGCCAACCGTCAGTAGCTGGTTCTGATTCTGTAAATGATTCTGGAGCAAATACTTGTTCAAATTCGCTATGTACTTGTTGTTGATGATGGATTAAACGAGCTAAAAATCTAGTCCAATCTGAAAATCCCATACTATAAGCTAGTCGAGATTTATTTAGTTCGTCATCTGGTAAAGTTTGAGTTTGTCTATCCTCAATCGCTTGTAGATGATTTTCGGTTAAGCGTAAAAAATAATAAGCTTCCCGTAAACGAGTAATCGCATCTTTAGGTAAAATTTGAAAATTTTCTAATTGTTTTAAAGTTTCTAAAAGATTGCGTTGTTGTAAGGCTGGTTGCTGACCACCACGTATTAATTGGAATACCTGACAAGTAAATTCAATTTCACGTATTCCACCTGGTCCTAGTTTAATATTATTATTCAAACCCTTACGACTAGTCTCTTGATCAATCATATTTTTCATATTACGCAAAGACTCAAATGCGTTAAAATCTAAATAGCGTCGATAAACAAAAGGTCGTAAATTTTTTAGTAATGTATTACCTGCTGGTTTATAGCCTGCTGCAACTCTAGCCTTTACTAAAGCATAACGTTCCCAATCTCTAGCATGAGTTTGATAATAATTTTCCATTGCCGAAAAACTAGCAACTAAAGGTCCAGAGTCACCAAATGGTCGTAAACGCATGTCAACTCTAAATACAAAACCATCAGGAGTTAAACTATTTAATACATGAATTAATTTTTGACCTAAACGGAGGAAAAATTCTTGATTAGAACGAGGACGTTTAACTCCAACAGTATCGCCAGCTTCTGGGTAAGCAAAAATTAGGTCAATATCTGAAGAAAAATTTAATTCTTGTCCACCTAGTTTTCCCATGGCCAGCACTATTAAAGGCTGTGGTGTACCATTAATATCACTAGGTGTTCCGAGTTGGAAAGTAAGATTATTATAAAGCCATCTTAAAGCTGTATCTATTAAAGCATCTGCCAAATTTGATAATGATTGTAAAGTTTCTTCTACACTAGCCCAACAAGCTATATCCCGCCAAGCAATACGAATCATTTCTCGATGTCTAAATAAGCGTAAAGTTCGCATTAATTCAACTTCATCTTTAATATCAAGCAATAAATCATCTAAAACTTTTAAATAGTCACCAGGAATTATTAATAAATCATTAATTAAATCATCTAGTAAAGCTGGTGTTTTAACACAATGTTTAGCTACAAATGGGCTACAAGCCCATACTTTAGATAAACTAATACAAACTTGTCTTTGCTGTTCTAAGTTAGCAATTTGTTTAGAGGTTGCATTAGCTTGATAATCTCGCCATAAATTTTTTACTTCTAAACGCAATAAAATCGGCAAATCAGATAACATTTTTTAAATAACCAATAATTTGTTTAGTATAGAAATTTAAATATTTCCTAAAAATTAGGATAATTAAAAACTAGTTTTATAAACCATGTACAGCATAAACACCTGAAATATAACGTAATTGTTCTTTATAATCCATACCATAACCAAAAACATATCTATTTGGCACAACTAATCCAGTAAAATCAGCTTGTTGCAATCCAGAACGGGAATCAAGTTGTTTTTCTATTAATACTGCGGTAAAAACTTCTTTAGCTCCAATATCCCAACAATATTTAACGATTGCTTGTAAAGTTAAGCCTTCATCTAAAATATCATCAATAATTAATACAGTACGATTTTGTAAACTAACTATTGGTTTTTTTATCCAATGTAATTCACTGCCAGAAGTGGCACCTCGATAACGTGATGCATGAATATAATCTATATCCAAAGGTAAGTTAATACGGGTTAACAATTGGCCAGCTGGAATTAAACCACCAATCATCACTGGCAAACATAGTGGTTGTTTACCTATTAACGTTTGATTTATCTCTGCTGCCATATTATCGATAGCTCTAAGCACATCTTGTTCATTATATAACTGGTCAGCTTTGGCTAAAACATTAAAAATTTCTTCAGTGTCTAGTTGGTTAGTCATAATATTATTGTTAATAGTTTATATATTTATAAATTTGGATTTTTAAACATTAAATAACTAATATGTCTTGTGAATGTTCATTGATATTTTGCAAAATATTAACTTCTCCAATGTGCCAAGCGGCTTCTCCTGTTACTTGCAAACATTGTAATGCCTCTGCTAGATTTTCATGAGCAACACAAACCACCATACCAATACCACAATTGAAAGTACGATACATTTCTGTATCACTGATATTTCCTTGTTGTTGTAACCAATCAAAAATTGGGGGTTGCGACCAACTATTTATATCAATACTTGCATTTAAATTATCTGGCAATACTCTAGGTAAATTTTCTAGTAATCCTCCACCAGTTATATGAGCCAAAGCATGTATTGGTATTTTTTGCATCAAATTTAATAATGATTTAACATAAATACGAGTTGGTTCTAATAATATTTTTCCTAAACTACGACCATCCAATTCTTGTTCTAGGATATTATCTTGTAAATCAATAATTTTACGAATTAAAGAATAACCATTAGAATGTGGGCCACTAGATGCAATTCCGATCAAAGCATCTCCAGCTTGTACTAATTTACTATCAATAATTTTATCTTTTTCTACAATACCAACACAAAAACCAGCAATATCATAATCATCATTATTGTACATTCCTGGCATTTCCGCAGTTTCACCACCAACTAATGCTGCTCCAGATAATTCACAACCTTTGCCGATTCCAGTAATTACTTGAGAGGCAATATCTACATCAAGATTACCTGTTGCATAATAATCTAAAAAAAATAATGGTTCTGCACCCAATGTTACAATGTCATTTACACACATAGCAACCAAATCAATTCCAATAGTATCGTACTTATTGAGTGCAATAGCCAACTTTAATTTAGTACCAACTCCATCAGTACCTGATACTAAAACTGGTTTTTTATATCGATCTAATGGTATTTCAAATAAAGAACCAAAACCACCAATTCCAGACAACATTTCTGAACGTTTAGTACGATTAACTATAGGTTTAATACGTTCTATAAGTAAGTTGCCACTGTCTATGTTGACACCAGCATCACGATAAGTTAAAGGTTTTTTCATAATGAGAGAAAGTTTCTAATACTAGTTAATCCTTATATAACAACAATTTTGGTAAAATCACAGTCAATGGCAATTGTTGTCCGTTTACTTGTAATAAACCATCATGTAAATTTATATTACTTTTATAATAATCCAAACCATCTTCTATTAAAAATTCTTGTGTTATCCAAGTTTTATGTTGCAATGATTTTGGAATATATCCTGATAATTGTAATTCTAAAATATCTAATACTGGGTTGGGCTTAAATAGTGCTAATAGCGGATTTTTTAATGGTTTCAGTTGTATTTGTAATTTACCATGAACCAATCCATCTGAAGTATTTAACTTAAACTTAGTAATAGCTAATTTAGGCAAAGAGTTTAATAAATTCATTCCTTGTATTAACCAATTAAAAGTAACCCCTTTATTATAGTATGTTAGAACACCTTTTAATAAAGAAGGTAAATGTAAACTTGATAACTCTATGTTACTACTACTGGCACCATAACTATTCACTTTTTTAATAGTATTTTGCACAGTTAACATTAAATTGCTATTTTGTATTTGTCCTTTACCAAAAAACTTGATAGTGTCTAATTGTAATTTCTGACTTAAAATAGTTCCAATTTCCAAACTACCACTTGCAATCCCATCTTTTATATCTAGTTGCAAATCTATATCTTTAATTTTTATTTGATTAGAATTTAATTGCGGACTATTCAATATTACTTTTATATTAGTAAACTTGCGGTTAGCATGAATACTACCTTGTAAACCTCGCCATTTATAACTTTTGATTTCTAATTCAGGACTATTTATAATACTTATATTATCGCCATTTATTTTTATTTTGGTCAATATATCTAATAACTTCCGATTATCTGTTGCTATAATAGTATTAATTTCTGGTCTGATAATTGGTAAAAAACCATGTTTTATATGATATTTTAAGGTAAAAACATGCTTATCTACTTTTATTACAGAACTACTATTAGAATTGAACCAACCACGTTGATAATCACTTTTCAATAATTGCACATCATCAGATTGATAGAATTTTTGAGTAACTTTAGTAAATTGTGGTTTTATTACTATCCCAGAAAAATATGGGATTATGATTACTAGTGTTAATATGATTAGTATAAATAAAAAACGCATGGTTTATGGATATTTTAAAATTGAAAAGATATCAACTGTAAGATGTAAAGATCATGGTCAAAAATACTCATTTATGATCAAATACTAGGACTCTTTATCAAAAAAGCCTACATACTAAACATACCAGTTGTACTAACCACCAATATTCAAATCTTTTTGAACAGCAGATAATAAATTAGCTACCCGTCTCCGTTCAACTTTTTCATCACTTAAGGTATATAAATATGTGACACTAACTCCGATCCCAACTGCCACAATTCCTACTCCAGTTGCACTTACAGTAGTTAATAAAGCTGTTCCAGCCGCCATACCACCACCTCCAGAAGCTAATGTACCACCTCCAATCCATGCTAAAGTTGCATTAGTTAATGCTGCACCAGAAAGTCCAGATATAGCTGTACCAGTACTAGCAGTTGCTCCAATTATACCAGCAATACTAGTTGCAGGTAATAATGCAGTTGCTCCTAAATATGCACCACCAATGGCATATGTACCATAAGAAGCAGCACTAGCAACCATGCTTCTATTTGCAGATTTTAAATTTCCATAACCTAAAAAATAAGATCCATAAGCCGAAACAGCACCACCAACCATACCTGCACGACTACTCATACGTCTTAATAAAGTAGATTTGACACCTTTTGTTATAACTTTTGAACGTAATTTATTACTAATTTTCTGCAATGAACCATTACTAACAGTTTTTAATAGACTTCTAACTGCTGTTATATTTAAATTATCAGTAAAATTACCAACTCCTTCAAGTGCTATCATACTTATTAATTGCTGTGAATCGAACATTTCGCCTGTTTTTAATTTTAATAATAAATCTATAGAACCATCAACCTGTTCAGTTTTTATTTCCCATATTTTAGAGCTAGTTTGTAAAGTAGGATAAGTCATAACATTTTTTACTGGTACAATAATTCCAGTAGTGGATGATATTGTCGAATGGTTTATTTGAAAATCGGAAATAAAAGGATTAACATAAGATCGCATATCAGCCAAAACAACATTGGGAAATAATATTATTAAAAAAATATAGAATCTCATAAAATTCTCCTAAAAATCAGATAAAAGTTTCTTATTCATCAAAGTCATCTTTGCCGATAACGGAATCTTTTGATTATCACGAAGTTCAACATAAAATTTTTGAAAAGCTTCATTATATGCAGTTTGTGCTGGGCTAGAAAGATAGCGAATATCTATATCACCAAGTAAAGTAATAATTCCATTATACATTTTATTCTCATCACTATTTATTCCTAATTCATTTTTGTAACTATCATAAAATATAATGATTCGATTAATTGCCCATTTTTCATATCTGCGAGATTGAATTTGTTGCCACTTAATAATCGCATTATTAACTTCCTGTGCTAGAATCTGTATTTTTTCCAAAAATTCTACAGATGAAATCTTGTTCATGTTTCCAACCAGAAATTGCCTGAACGTTATCAACTCTTTGATAGCATTTTTAGCTTTTATAAAACCATTATTTTTTACTTTAAGATTCATCTTTTTAAGATCAATTTTTATTTGTTCAATATCAACAAACATTTTATCAGCAAGCATTTTCAGCTTTTCAGAAGATTTAGCTATAAGCTTTTTTCTATGTTCAACTAATGCCTGTTTAGTTTTTGTCAGTTGCACTATATCATTTTTAATTTTTCCAACTTTATTAATTTCTAATTCAGCATATGCCTTATGAATCTTATTCCAAACTATTTCAGATTGTTGATTAGCAATTTTTTGTTTAGCTTGCTCCAATTGGTTTGAAAGTTTTGCTACTTGAGATTTTGCTATTTCTGGAGCTGATAAAACCAATTGACTAATTATAGAATCTGCCGAAGTCAAATAATATATAATAAAATCTGATTGTATTGGTTCAAGTTTAGCTTTATTAATAAACTGTTCAGCCTGTTTAACAAGTACAGTTATATTTTTCTCATTAGAGCCAGCAAAGTTAACTTTCTCAACAACTGATTGTTTCAATTTAGCAATATCAACCAACACTAATTGCAACTTTTCAATATCAGAAACCGAAATATGTAATGCTTGAGAACGCATAAATATATCCATATCACTTAATATATGAAATACAGTTTCATATTTACTACTAACAATAAGTTGTTGACAATAATTTATAATATTTTGTTGATATCGATAAATTTTTTCCCAATTGCCTGGATATTGGCTAATACCATTATTAAAATATAAGCCAGCTGTAGCAAGATCACCTTTTTTAAGCAAAGATTCCGCCTTTATAAAAGCTTCTTCACTATCAATGGTTTCAATATTTTTACTAATCTTACCAAGATAAAATGTTAGCGACAAGGTAACTATACAACCAATTATTAATAATATCCTTTTCATTATTTCCTTGTTATGACAAATATAAAGTTTGAAGAATATCAAAAAAAATAAAGACTAATATTATTTTGGTTTTTTAAATGATTTAGAAATGAAACTAATGTTAATCTGATTCAAAATATCAAATCACTAAATTAGAACTTGTTTTATATTGTTATCAATATTATTAAATTTACAAAAATAAACCATCTCAGGAATAGAAATATTCCCGAAATTTAAATACAACTTACTTAACTTGTTTAATCTGTTCAACTATTTGTTCTGCTGTATAAGGTTTTTGTACTAATCCTTTACTTCCTTGCATTTGAGCCCATAAACGATCAGCTTTTTGACCTTTACTAGTAACAAAAATGATAGGAATATTTTTAGTGTCAGCTTTGTGAGTTAATTCTCTACAAGCTTGATAACCATCCATATGTTGCATTACCACATCCATAAAAATTAAATCTGGTTTTTCACTTTCTGCTTTTTCAATAGCCTCAGCTCCAGAAGATGCTGTAATAACTTCATAACCTGCGTTAGAAATGATAGTTTGAATGTTTATCAAATCAACTTTTGAATCGTCGACAGCAAGAATTTTTTTTATTGCCATTTGAATTTCTCAAATTAATTTAAATATATTTTAAAAGTGAGTTACATATCAACAACCATACTACTTATAATTTTATGATAGATTCATGTCTTAATCATAAGCTTGAAATAATAATTTTTTCTAATATCTAAAGTTAAACTCTAAATATGTATAAGTTATATAAGTTTACCTTGTAAAAATAGTTAAAAGTTTAAAACAGTTCATGTTAAACTGTTGTACAAACAGGAAACATTAGAATCTGAAAAAATTAGTTACCATTTTTCACTAAATATACAATGCTTAAAGAATATTTATTACAATATTTAGAAAAAATTGATATATAATTCAAATAATTCCAGTTAAAACTGGGATAGACAATAGTAATTCACAAATTGGTGGATATATGGCAGGTTGGTTATGTACTAAAAAAACCATAATTATATGCGTTTTCTAATTTTAAGTCAATATTTCCCACCTGAAACTGGAGCTCCTCCTATTAGATTAGCCTCAATGATTCGGGAACTATTACGACTTGGGCATACTGTTGAAGTGGTAACAGCAATGCCGAATTATCCAACTGGAAAAATATTTCCAAACTATCAACAGCGTTTTTATCAACTTGATAACTGGGAAGGAATACCAGTGCATAGAGTTTGGATGTATGCGGCTAAAGGAGCTGGGATTAAACGTTTATTAAATTATTTTTCTTTTACCATGACTGCTAGTTTTGGATTAAAAAAAGCTCAAAAACCAGATTATTTATTTATAGAATCTCCACCATTATTTTTGGGAATTACTGGTTATCTGGCCGCTAAATTGTGGAAAGTACCTTTCATTTTTAATGTTGCTGATTTATGGCCTGATACGATTAGTGCATTAGGATTAATGTCTGAAGGATTGGTATTAAAATTAGCTAGACGATTAGAAATGTGGTTATATAATAAAGCCAGTTATATTACTGTTGTAACACCTAGTGTCCAACAAATTTTAATTGACAAAAAAAGAGTTCAAGCCAATAAAATTTTATTATTGCCAAATGGAGTTGATACCAAATTATTCGGTAAATTTGAATCTAAACTCACAATAGATATACCTAATAAAATACTAATATTGTATGCTGGTACTCATGGTTATGCTCATGGCATGGAAGTAGTGTTACAAGCTGCTAAATTATTAATTGATACTAATGTATTATTTTTATGTATTGGTGGAGGTTCAGATAAACAACGCATCATGAAACTCAGTAAAGATATGGAACTTGATAATGTCATATTTTGGGACTCTCAACCACCAGAATTTATAGCTAATTTATATAATTTAGCTTTCGCAGGAATTGCCACATTCCGTGATTCACCATTATTAGAATGTACTCGTCCTGCCAAAACTTTACCAATTTTAGCATCTGGTAAACCTATACTATTCAGTGGTGCTGGAGAAGGAGCTAAATTAGTAAAAGATTCTCAATCTGGCATTGTAACTGCTCCTGGTGATTACAATGGTCTAGCCAAATCTGTACGCAAATTAATAAACCATCCAGAATATGCTACTCAATTAGGTTTGAATGGCAGAAAATATGCCGAACAAAATCTAGACTGGTCTATTATTGTTGCTGATTGGTTAAAACAATTAAATATGGAAGAAATGAGAGATTTATAATTCTCAGAATAAATTCTAAGCCTAATAGTATCTAAAAGAAACTATAGCCAGTTTTAGTCTGAGAATTTATAAAATCTCTTTACATAATTTCAGTTACTTAATTAAGTCTTAATTTTTTAAAACTTCTTCATACAAACTTGAGAATAATTAGCTACCAAAAACAACAGCAAGAAATGATGCAACATTTTCATAATATAAAATATAATATCCCCATAATATAAAATGGCTAACAACTATAGTCCAAAAAACAATCTGGTAGGAAAGCTTACGGTTCTTATGATGAATATGTTTCTGGGCTAATAATGCACCTGGCCATCCACCTAGTAGTTCAAGTAAATGCAAGGTATTTTCCATTACTCGCCATTGTTTTTTAATTGCACTAATTTTATCAGTTACATATAATAAATAGGTAGCCGGACTCATTACTAGATAAATAATTAATGGAATTGGGTTACTTTCTTTCCAAATAATATAGGCCGCAAATAAGAATGGCAAAACTACTAACATCTTAATAAATAACTTATTTTTATTAATAACTACTCCATCTTCAACCAAAGTAGCATTACATGCACGTTTTCTTCCTCTTCTATCACTTTCTATTTGGTATTTAACTTTATCTCCAGCTACTGGGCGACGACTTGCTTTCTGTATGGCGGTTATATGAATAAAAATCTCTTCATGGTCTTGCAAGTCTGATCTTATAAAACCAAACCCTTTTTCATCTTTCCAAGTAATTAATTTTCCCGTTCTTATTAAGGGCATTTTTATTCCTAATATTGTTGGACATGTCCATTAGGTGATTCACTCTTTGTTAACATTCTAAAATTAAGGATGTAATTAAAGTCCTGATTGGAAAGCCAATCGTTAATATTAAATCTGTAGTTAACTACTATAAGGTGAATACCATAGGATTATAAATATATTGAACGATATAGTGTAATTATGATTAATTTTCAAGTAACAGTTTTTACATACTAAAAAATCATAAATACACCAGTTATTTATTGTAATGTTAATTTTACTATTACTTGACCTGATGTTTTATTTTCAATATTAATAGTATCTATTCTAATTTGATATTGGTTATATAAATTGTCTAACCATAATATTAATTCAGTAAAACTTACAGCTGGAAAATTTACTAATACTACTTGCTTTCCTTTAGGTTCAATTCGTTTATCAATTTTATTGAGTTTAATATTATTACGAATACTGCTCTCAACTAAAGTTAATATTTTCTGAGGATTAACAACATCATTACGCAATTGTTGAACTTCATTTGCTGCAACTTGCATCCAATGCAAATTATTTTTCTGAACTGCTACAATATTTTTTAATTGTTTGTGGCTGATTATAAAAGGTTCCCATAATAAAAAATATATAGAAGCAATTATAACTATTATAACTCCTAATATTATAGTTCTACGTTCACTGATAGTTAACTCATTAAACCATTGTTGCATAATTTGTTAGCTTTTAAAAAGATGGTGTAAGGATAATAGGAATTATCTCAGATTCAGGTTTCACAATTGCTTCCAATTCCAATTTTTGTAAAATTTTCTGTCTAAGACTCAATAAATTAGAATTATTAGGTTCTATTAGTAATCTTTTTTCTATCAGTTGTAAACTTTCTTGCAATTTACTTTGCTGGTATTTATACTCTACCAAATCCTCATAATATAAAGTTATTTTTTGTAATCCAGTTATTGCTAAAAAATTTTCTGAATCAATAGTTAATATCTTTTTATAAGTTGTATAAGCTAAGTCATATTGGGCTAATTCTAATTGTTGGTTAACTAAAGTAAATAAGTTTTGTACTCTATCTACAGGTTCAGGTTCAATTTTAACATCTGGTGGCACAATTAACTTTTTTTCCGAAAATAATTTTGAGGGATAAACTTGTTTTAAGATTGGTTGCATTTTCAATATAATTTTATCACGCAAAGTTATTAATCCAATATGATTTGGTGATACAGTCAAACCTTTTTTAACTAAGTTTAAATTTTTTGATAAATCTTCTGTGTTAGCTAAAAATTCATATTTATCAGAAATTTGTTTTAATCCAACTTTAGCTTGTGTATTATCTGCTTCTAGTTCTAGTACTTTTTGATAAGTTTCAAAAGCATTATTAGCTACTGGCAAAGTTAATTGTAAATTTTCTAGTTGTGACTGAGCCTTCTTTAATAATATCTTAATTTTTTGCTTAAGTTTAATTTTTTGTTGTTGCAATATTTTTTTATTCAATAATTCTTGTTGTAATTTTAATAGACCAACGTGAGTTGGAAAACTAATTAAAGATTTATTAACTAAAGATAAATTTCCTTTACCTTGTTGAAGATATTTATTTGCAATTTTTTTCAAGCCATCTTGAGCTAATTTATTATTTGATTCAAGTACTAAAACTTTTTTATAATCAATAATCGCTACTTCTAATCTTCGTTGTTGTATATTTTTACTTGCTCCAATTAATAATTGCTGGATTTTAGTAGTCTGCTGTTTCTTTAAAATAAGAGTTTCTACTTGTTGTTTAAGAATCAATAAATTTTTATGGTTAGGTTTTATAGTTAAACCTTGTTGAATAAATTTTAAACTTTTATTTAAATCATCGGTTTGAGCTAATTTATAATAATATTCAGCAATCTGATTGATACCATTATTAGCAGCGAGATTATTCGGTTCTAATTTTAAAATTTCTTTATATGTTTCATAAACATTATCATTTTGTGGAGTTAATATTTTCTTAGTATTCCACTGGATATTAGCTTGGTCAAATAATGGTTGAATAGGATCATTAAAATATAATTGACCAAAATATATAAAATTTATGATTATTAATATAAATATAACTATTTTTTTATTAAATAATTTATATTTAGTTGGTATTGGAGGAGTAAATCCTTGTAAAGCATCTTTAAACTCGGTAACTGTTTGGAATCTATCTTCATGTTTAATTGTTAAAGCTTGCATAATAGCATCGTTTATAAACTGTGGAATATTTATTGGCTCAACTAAAATATCATCACAAAAACGGTCAGTTGCTGCCGGTGGTAATTTACCAGTTATCATTAAATATAGTAAAGCTCCACAAGCATAAATATCAGTCCAAGGTCCAATTTTTCCTCTACCAGAATATTGTTCTAATGGCGAATAACCATGTTTAAGTACCAAATCTAAAGTATGGCTTTGCTCACCAACAACATGTCTAGCAGCTCCAAAATCAATTAATACTGGCACTCCTGTTTTTAAAATAAGAACATTTTGAATTGAAATATCCCGATGATAAATATGTTTAGTATGGACTTCAGTTAAAGCATCTAATATTGGTAGTATAATATCTAATGCCTCTTTGACTGGTAAATTACCTCCAACTTGGTTTATAATAGTTTCTGGATTTAGGCCTTCCAAATAATCCATTACCATATATCCAGTTTGATTAGCTTCAAAAAAATTAATCACTCTAACGATGTTTGGATGATCAAATTTGGCAAGGTGACGAGCTTCATCAATGAACAATTGTAAACCTTTATCGAAGGTATTTTCCTGTTTTTTTAGTGGGATAACAGTTGCGGTTATTACATTACGAGTGGCTAAGGTTGCAGGTAAATATTCCTTAATTGCAACTTTTTTTTGTAACCGTTGATCTAAGCCAAGATATGTAGTACCAAATCCACCTTGACCTAGAGTAATTCCAATAATATATTGATTTTGAAGAATAGTTCTTGGTTCAAGATATAAAGGATGCTGCTGATATTTATGCTCATCAAAACCACACTTTGGACAACGTTTTATATGTCCTTTGTCATACATACAGTTTATGCAAAGTGTGTCGAGGAATTTGTTTATTTTCATTGATTATATAAATTATGTTTAACATACTAGTATTACATGGTCCGAATCTCAATTTGCTAGGAAAGCGTGAACCACAATATTATGGTCAAGTTGACTTAGCAAATATTAATCATATGCTTGTTAAAGCAGCACAAACTGCTGGGCATAATCTAACTGCTTTTCAAAGCAATGCTGAACATGAACTGTTAGAACAAATTCATGCTGCTCGGAATATTGATTTTATTATAATTAATCCAGCAGCTTTTACTCATACAAGTATTGCTTTACGTGATGCTTTATTAGCCGTTGCTATTCCATTTATAGAAGTACATTTATCTAATATACACGCTCGTGAAACTTTTCGACACCATTCATATTTATCAGATATAGCAGTTGGTGTTATTAGCGGGCTTGGAGCACAAGGGTATAATTTGGCTTTACAAGCAACACTGTCTATTTTGTCAGAATCGAGGAAGACGCATGGACATTCAAAAAATTGAAAAACTTATAGAATTTGCTAAATCATCAGAAATAGCAGAAATAGAAATTCACGAAGGTGATGATTCTATTCGTATTAGCAGTTATTCAAATATACCGGTAGCACCAACAGCAATACCACAGGCTATGCCGATAGCACCTGCTACTCAACAATCTATACTGCAACCTACAACAGATGAAAATAAACTTAAAGGGCATATTATTAGTTCTCCAATGGTAGGTACATTTTATCGTTCCCCATCACCAACTAGCAAACCTTTTGTTGAAGAAGGACAGATGGTTACCGAAGGAGAAACTCTGTGCATTATTGAAGCCATGAAAATTCTCAATCAAATTACTTCTGATAAATCTGGCATTATAACTAAAATTTTACTTGATAATGGCATACCAGTGGAATATGGTGAACCATTGTTCGTAATTGGGTAATTCATCTCCATGCGTGGGAATCATTTTACATGATTTATTAAAAAAATTCGAATCTCACGCTGGAATAACAAAAGGATAAAAGTATATGCTATCTAAAGTTGTTATAGCCAACCGAGGTGAAATTGCGTTACGGATTTTAAGAGCTTGTCGTGAAATGGGAATCAAAATTGTGGCAGTGCATTCTTCCGCAGATCGTGATCTTAAACATGTCCGATTAGCTGACGAATCCGTTTGCATTGGCCCTCCACCTTCAAGCGATAGTTATCTTAATATTCCAGCGGTTATTAGTGCTGCTGAAGTTACTGATGCGGTTGCGATCCACCCTGGCTATGGTTTTTTAGCAGAAAATGCAGATTTTGCAGAACAAGTTGAAAATAGTGGTTTTATTTTTATCGGCCCACGTCCTGAAACAATTCGTATGATGGGAGATAAAGTATCTGCTATTGCAAAAATGAAACAAGCAGGAGTTCCCTGTGTACCTGGTTCAGATGGAATATTAGATGATGATAACGAGAAAAATCTTCGTATAGCAGCTGAAATAGGCTATCCAGTTATTATTAAAGCTACTGGTGGTGGTGGTGGTCGAGGAATGAGAGTAGTACGCAGTGAAGCTACATTACTAAATTCAATTTCTCTAACTCAAGGTGAAGCTGGGGCCACTTTTGGTAACGATAAAGTTTACATGGAAAAATATCTTGAAAATCCTCGCCATGTGGAAATTCAAGTATTAGCAGATAGTTATGGTAATGCTATTTACTTAGGTGAACGAGATTGTTCTATGCAACGTCGCCATCAAAAAATGATAGAAGAAGCTCCAGCTCCAGGTCTTACCGCAGAACAACGACGTGAAATTGGTGAGAATTGTGCCCAAGCTTGTCGGGATATTGGTTATCGTGGGGCTGGAACTTTTGAGTTTTTATATGAAAATGGTGAGTTTTATTTCATTGAAATGAATACTCGATTACAGGTTGAGCATCCGGTAACTGAATTAGTTACTGGGGTTGATATCGTACGTGAACAATTACTAATTGCTGCTGGCAAAACTTTAACTTATAAGCAAGAAGATATTAAGATTCATGGTCATGCGATGGAATGCCGGATTAATGCCGAAGACCCTGATAATTTTTTACCATGTCCAGGAATTATTTCTCGTTATCACGCACCTGGTGGACCTGGAGTACGAGTTGATACACATATTTATAGTGGATATAGAGTTCCTCCTTATTATGATTCTATGATTGGTAAATTAATTACTCATAGTGATAATCGTGATTCAGCAATGGCAAGAATGCGAATTGCATTAGATGAAATAATTATAGATGGCATAAAAACTAATGTTCCTTTGCATAAAAATTTACTTACTGATGCTATGTTTTTAGCTGGTGGAGTTAATATTCATTATTTAGAAAAAAAATTAGGGATAGGCTGATTATTAATGTTTAATTGATAGTATCTTCAAACGATCAATTAAGCATTGAACATTAAAGGGCATTAAACAATGACAGCACATATATTAGTTATTGATGACGAACCAGATATTCGTAATTTAATGCAAGAAATTCTGGAAGATGAAGGTTTTACTGTTAGTGTTGCAAAAGATGGTAAAACTGCTCGTCAATTAAGGACTGAGCAACCACCAGATTTAATCTTATTAGATATTTGGATGCCTGATATTGATGGTATTTCATTATTAAAAGAATGGAAAGAAGGTGGTTTATTACAAGATAGCCCTGTAATTATGCTGTCTGGACATGGTAATGTTGAAATAGCAGTAGAATCTACTCGATTGGGAGCTTATGATTTCATTGAAAAACCATTATCTATTTCTAAATTACTGCTAACGATTGGCAGAGCCTTAAAAGAAACCAATTTTATTAAAGAAAATAATGAATTACGAGAGCAATTTATTACCGAACCACTAGGTCATAGTAATATTATGTTAATATTGCGTGATCAAGCCCATCGGATTAATTTACATAATACTTCGATTTTGATCAATGGGGAATCTGGTAGTGGCAGAACCCTGTTTTCTCGTTATATTCATCAAAATAGTCAAGATGGTCCTTTCATAATGATGCAAGTTGCTGGTATGAATGCTGAAAGCCAAGCCATTGAACTATTTGGTAGTCAAGATAATTCTTTACCAGCTCGACTAGAACAAGCAGAAGGTGGGACATTATTTATTAAAGATATTGCTAACATGAATAATCTCATACAATCAAGACTATTGAGTAGTTTAAAAAACCATAGTTTTTTGCGGACTGGCAGTAGAGAACCAGTACCTCTTAATATTCGTATCATAGCTGCAATAACGACTGAGTCTGATATTAGAGATTTAAATGAAGATTTATATTATTATTTAAATGTCGTATCTTTAAAAATTCCACCTTTACGAGAACATTGTGAAGATGTACCAGAATTACTAGAATTTTACGTCAATTTTTTTGTCAATAAAGATAATTTACCTTATCGACGCTTTACGGTAGCGGCTCAAAATTTGTTACGTAATTATGTTTGGCCAGGTAATATTCGTGAATTGAAAAATTTAGTTCAAAGATTACTAATTTTAGGTAATACTCATACAATTGATATTGATGAAATAGAACCAATTTTAGATCAACAATCTACCAGTATTCTCACTAGTAATTCATCAATTTATGATTTACCATTACGGGAGGCTCGTGAACAATTCGAAAAAGCTTACTTGGAACACCAATTACAAGAAACCGGAGGTAATGTTAGTAAAATGGCTACTAAAATTGGTTTAGAAAGAACTCATTTATATCGTAAATTACGAGCTCTTAATATTGATCCAAAACAGCTTAAGAAATGAAAATTATTATTTTAGGTGCTGGGCAAGTAGGCTATTCTCTTGCTAATCATCTAGTTGCTGAAATTAATAATGATATTACAGTAGTCGATAAAGATACTGAACTATTACGCAATTTACAGGAACATTTAGATTTACGAACCGTTATTGGTCATGCTTCACACCCTCATGTATTATTTAAAGCTGGAGCTGAAGATGCCGATATGTTAATAGCAGTGACCAATAGTGATGAAACTAACATGATTGCTTGTCAAATTGCTCATACTGTCTTTCATACTCCCACTAAAATAGCTAGAGTTCGTGAAAGTGATTACCTCAATCATGATGAAATTTTTGGGGGAACTAATGGATTAGCAGTCGATGTTCACATAAGTCCAGAACAATTAGTAACCCATTATATTCAAAGCTTAATTGATTATCCAGATGCGTTGCAAGTACTTGATTTTGCTGGTGGTAAAGTTCAACTAGTAGCAGTAAAGGCTTTTTATGGTGGGCCACTGGTTGGACATGCATTACGGGATATTCAAGATTATTTACCTAATATTGAAACTAGAATTGCAGCTATGTTTCGACGGAATAAATCTATAATTCCAGAAGGTGATACGGTAGTTGAAGTTGATGATGAAATATTTTTTGTAGCTGCCACTCAGAATATCCGTACAGTTATGGCAACTTTACGTGAATTAGATCGGCCTTGTAAACGGATTATGATAGTTGGTGGTGGTAATATTGGTACTCGTTTAGCACTATCTTTAGAAAAAAAATATCATGTTAAATTGATTGAGAAAAATGTAGAACGTACCGAAATAATTTCTGAAATATTACATAAAACTATAGTATTACAAGGTGATGCTGCGGATGAGGATTTATTAAGAGAAGAAAATATTGATGAAACTGATATTTTTTGTGCAATAACTAACGATGATCAGATTAATATTTTGTCAGCTATGTTAGCTAAACGGATGGGGGCTCGTAAAGTTATGGCCTTAATTAACCGACCAGCATATGTTGATTTGATAGAAAGCAGTACGATTGACATTGCCATTTCCCCACAACAAGCAACGATTGGAACTTTGTTAGCTCATATAAGACAAGGTGATGTGGCAGTTGTTCATTCATTACGACGTGGAGCTGCTGAAGCTATAGAGGCTATTGCTCATGGTGATACTAAATCTTCTAAGGTTGTTGGGCGACGTATCGAACAGATTAAATTGCCTAAAGGAACTACTATTGATGCTATTGTCCGTGGAGAACAAGTGATAATGGCTCATCATGACACAGTTATAGAATCAGATGATCATGTAATTTTATTTTTAGCTGATAAAAAACATATTTTAGCAGTAGAAAGGTTGTTTCAAGTTGGAGTTATGTTTTTATGATCAACTACTGAATTATTATTTATTATGAAAAATCAAGTATACCAATCACTAAGATTCTCCAACAATTAATTCATTAAAACTTTTTTCATAAAAAACGACAGGAAAATTTCTGGCTTACGTTTAATATTGCATACAACTTTTAATAAAAGGAAATCGTTATGAAACGTAGTCAAGAAATACTCACTCTTTCTGCTGCTATAGCAATATTATTCGCATCATCAGCTTGGGCTGCTCCTCAACAAATGGGAAATGGAGCAAAGAATTCCCAGAATCGTTCTTTAGCTGGAACTTGTATAACTGATGATGAAAATACCTGTTTACCTCAATCAAGATGGGATAATTCCAGAAACTGGCGGAATAATTACCAACAAGGCTCACAAGCAAATTGTACTGATGAAAACTGTTCATCACTAGAATTAGTAGAAATTACTGAAGCTGAAGCAATAACTCTTGCATTCATGCGAGAAGAAGAAAAAATGGCTAGAGATGTTTACCTAACTCTATATGCAGCTTGGCAAACTCCATTATTCGCTAATATTTCAAAAGCAGAACAACAACATATGGATCAAATTAAAACCTTGCTTGATAGCTATGGACTGCCTGATCCAGCTTTAGAAGAAGTAGGCGTGTTTAACAACTCTGAGATTCAAGCATTATATGATAGCCTGATTGAACGTGGTAGTACTTCACAGATTGAAGCTCTTCAAGTAGGAGCATTAGTTGAAGAAGTTGATATAGCTGATTTAGAAAAGGCTATTGCTGAAACTGAAAATCCAGCTTTAGAAAGAATGTACACTAATTTAATGAATGGCTCTTATAATCATTTACGAAGTTTTGTGCGTAATATTGAATATTTAGATTATACCTATCAAGTTCAATATTTACCTCAAGAGACAGTTGATAATATTCTTAATCCTGCTACTGTTAGTCGAGGAATTGGTATTAATTCTAATAGTTCTAAAATGGTTGCAACTAGCTCTCAATTTAGACCATTAATCCAAAATAGAAACGGTCGTTATAACAACGGTGCTGTCCTTGCCAAAGATAATGAAGTCACACTAGGTACAAGTTTTCAACCTGATAATTCCCATGTTGGTCAAAATGCAGATTTATTAACTATGGCAACTTTTACTCCTGCTGATAGCAATAATCAAGGTATGTATATGCGTGATAAAACAGGTAATTGGCAACAATGGGATGGTGATTTAAACAATGCAGTTGCTTCACAAACTCAACAGAGATTAAATACTAATCAAGATATTGATATTTACCAAGGTTTATTACCAGCTGGAAGATATCAAATTTCAACTGGTTATCGTTTACAAGACGGTACTTCTATCTTAAATGGCCAACCAATGGATTTCTCAGTAGAATAATATATTCAATAATATTGGAGTCTAAATTTTCAGATTACTTGGATTTAAAATGCTTCCAAATCTAAATATTTAAGCTCCATTCCAACTGTATAATAAACAATTATAATTTCATGAAATATATAACTATTAGTATATTTATCTTCTGTATGAACAGTAGTATTTTTGCATCTCAAGCTGAAACCCAACAGATTATGCCAAATTCTCAAAAAAATTGTGAACCAGGAACAGGAAATTGTAGACATTCACGATCATCTGCTGACCGAATTCCAGTAAAAGAGGATATGCGTCAATTTGTAAAATTACCTGAAATTACTAAGAACATTTTACGACAAAGAATGTTAAGTAATCTTACCGCTTTAACTCAAATTCTTGGTTTACTTGCAAATGATGAACTGAACTCTGCAGCCGATATTGCGGAAACTAAAATAGGTAATTGGAGAATCGGTAATGGTACTGGTATGGGACCAGGTAAATTTATGCCAAAAGGGATGAAACAAATTGGTATGAGTATGCATAAAACAGTGGATGAATTTGTCCAAATAGCAAGAGCTGGTAATAAAGAAAAAATCTACAGTGCCTTAGGGAACATTACAGCTGTTTGTGTAGCTTGTCACTCTTCTTATCGTACTCAGTAATTCTTAATTACTGATATTGCTGTAGTTTATCCAGTCTAAAAATGCTATAAACTAACTCGTAACCCAATATTTATAAACACATCTGAACTAAATATTTTTTTTTCATAAAAAACGACAGGAAAATATTTAATCTACGTTTAATAATATATAGCGTATTTTAATTTACGTTGAAGTTAACTAAGAATTAAATATTTATAATTAAGAATTATTACTATATTAAGGAATATTATTATGAAAACTATTATCGTATTATCATCTGCAATCGTATTAAGTCTTGCTGCTAATATCACACTAGCTAAACATGATGGTTATGGACAAGGTGACGCTCAAATGCAAACAACCAGGACACAAGCTAGAGTAGATCGTTTAATGGAACGTTTTGATATCAATCAAGATGGACAAATTGCCCTTGATGAAGTTCAATCAGTACGCACTACTCATTTTAACCAAATGGATGTTGATGGTAATGGACTAGTAAGCTCTGAAGAATTAGATAGTTATAAAACTACAATGATGGCTCAAAATAATTCCATGCAAAATAAACATCGTGGAAAAAAAGGTTGTAATGGTAGTAACAAAATCGAACGTTTAGATAATGATGGAGATGGACAAATTTCTGCTAGTGAATTTGCTGCAAACGTGCCTTTGTTCAATAGATTTGATGCTGATGAAAATGGAATTATTACTAAAGAAGAATTAAGCCAAAGACCTAATCGTCGATAATATTCCTAATTAAAAAGTGCAAGATATCTCAGATGATTTGCTTATGCAACAAATCCAAACTGGCGATCATCAGGCTTTTGTCAAACTTGTTGATCGACATCTGACAGCATTACATAAATTTGCTCAACATATGTTGGGCAATCCTACAGATGCAGATGATATTGTACAAGAAACCTTTGTCCGAGTTTGGCAAAAATCTCAGCAATGGAAACCTCAGGCTAAAGTATCAACTTGGTTACATAGTATTACTAACAATCTTTGTATGGATTTTTATCGAAAGATTAAAGTAAAAACTATTGATATAACTGATGTTGAACTAATAACAACACATCAACCAGCTACCGATCAACAACAACAAGATGTTACAGCTCAAGTACAAATTGCACTCCAACAACTCCCAGAAAATCAACGTAGTGCCATAGTTTTATGTTATTATCAAGATATGACAAATCGTGAAGCTGCAAACGTATTAAATATTAGTGTTTCTGCGTTAGAATCATTAATGGCAAGAGGTCGTCGTAAACTCAAAAAAATATTACAAACCCAATCAGATGATCTATTGGGAGAAATCTAATGAACAAAATTACTCATCAACGATTTTCACAATTACTAGACACTTATGGTGGCAACTCTAAACGATGGCCGCTTGCAGAAAGAGCAGCTGCATTAAAATTATTAGAAGAATCTACAGAAGCATGTCGTTTACAACAAGCCGCTTTAAATTTGGATAAGCTATTAGATAGTGTACCTATTGCACCACCAAAGGTTAAACTTCGTCAACTTATTTTAGATCAACATTATAAAGAACCTGTACAAGATGCCTGGCAATGTTTTATACAATGGTTCATAGGAACTAGTGTTCGAGAACATTTTTTACGACCAGCATTTATGTTAATAATACCACTAGTATTCGGTATTTTACTCGGTCTAAATTTGGAAACAGCTTCAATGGATGAAAATATGTTATTTGCAGAAGAAGTAAATTTACTGGCTTTGAGTTCGACGGAATAATTCATCATGAAGAAATCACGTATTTTTGCTATTATTTTACTTATCTCATTAGCCTTAAATTTATTTTTAGGTGGGATTTTTGTTGGTAAATTTTCTGGTCATAAATTCCAACGGCATAATATGCGACCAAAATTACATTGGATGATAAAATCATTGCCAGAAGCAAGTCAGATTAAAATTAGGCCATTAATGCAAAAATATGATATTGAAACTAAAGCTCAAATGTTAAAAATTAGACAAGCTCGCAAAGCAGTTCACGAACAATTAAAAGCAGCAGATTTTAATAAGGAATTATTATCACAGTCTTTGACAATACTTAGACAAGAAACAAAAAGAACTCAACAATATATGCACATACAATTACTCAGAATTGTTAGTGAATTAGATGCAACTGAAAGACAACAATTATCCAAAGCAACACATAGAAGACCACGTTGGCAAGAATAAATTTGCAGGTAGTTCAGCAGCAAAGGTGCGTTGAACGCACCCTATCTAATTATTAAAACAAAGTTAATACACTTTCATGCCATTGAATTGAACGGGTTGGTTTGGAATTATAACTTTTATCTTGATATGTAGCGTGTTTGAAACCTAATTTGGTCAGTTTGTAGTACAGGTGTTTTTTGCTATCCCGATGTGGAGTTTGTAATTTTAAATTCAGTTAATTTTAGATTGGATTGTATGGAATTACTTAAACCAGTGCGTTTAGCTATTCCAGTTGGATTTAGTAATTGTACTTCAGCTTCAATAACTTCAGTTTTTACATTCCATTCTTGTAAAGCGTTATAGCCAAACCTCTTTTTAAGAGTATTATTTATGGCAATCCGTTTAGCCTCACCTATTATTCCAAAACCCTCCAACATATCAGAATTGATCTTCACACATTCAGCCATTGATTGGGTTAGTTCGGGTTTTAGTGATACTGAGCCTTTGGTTAATAGTTCATAAACCCAATCTGTTACAAGTACAGCAAATATTGGACTACACCATTGAGCAAGGTTAATAGAAACATAAGGATGTATCTATGTTCCTTGATTTTCTGGAGTACCTCCTTGTATGATTTGTATAAGTTGTTGATTTTGTTCCGTTAGGCTATTAGCCTAACGGGATTTTTACCAATAAAATCAGATAGTTCAATTAAAAACTCTTTGGTAGATTTAAGACGACAATAATCATTAAATTTTTTGTAGCTTTACACATACTTTTAACGTCAAACATCACTAGAACTTTGAATTTATCTAACTATTTTAGGTAAATTGAGTATTTTTTCTAATCCCATAGCAAACAATGGTACTCGCATTTGCCATTTGTCATCGACTTGAATTATGTAACCGTGTTTAGCTAATCGATTAAAACTGGCTTGGTCGGTAATTGGTTGATCTTGCATGATTTGAATTACGGTTTGCTGACATATTTCTGATTTACAAAATTCTCCCCAAAATACTTCAACGACTGCTAGACCATTGGTGGTTATTTTGGTAACGGTTTCTTTTAAATCATTGGCTGTAATTTGTTTTTTGCCTTGAATATTGGCAAGATTTACTAAATTTTGACAAAGTAATTGAGTTAATGCGGGATGGCCTTGGGTTAATTGGTACATTTGTTCGGTCAATTCGGCTGGATATTCGAGTGGTACTGGTTCGGTGATTAGGCGGATGGTGTCTGCTTTAGAAAGGTAGTCGATCTTAATTGGTACAGTGTGGGGGAAATATTTAATCCAATCGGGATTTTCTAGTTCAGCGAAGGAATAAGCTCCGGTGAATAGGAATATAACTTGATTTTGATGTTGGGAGAAATGTCGCATTGCTCCTAATAAGCGTTCGGCTTGTTTACTATCTTTATTTAAGCAGTGATCATGAAAATAATCATATTCATCAATTGCTAAGATAATTTTGCGTTGTTCTATTTTGGTAACTTGTTCCAAATAAGCTGTGAATTCTAGCCAAGCTTTGAGCCATTTTTCTGGTGGTTGCCAGTTTTCAACGGGTAATTCTAAGGTAGCATTAATTTTGTTTCTGATAGTTTGCATCCATTCTAGCACATCGCCGATATTTGGGTCTTGGCAGTCTAGGTAAATTATTTTAAAACGGCTACCATTGAATAATTTAGGCAGAAAGTTTAATAAGCTGGTTTTGCCAACTCGGCGTTGACCTTGGATTAGAAATAATGGCATTTCTCTGGCAGTAAAAACTTGGTTGGTAAGTTCTTGTTGTAAGTCAATGCGTTGCATGAAAATATTATCATGATTTTTAGGGTTAAGTGGAGTACCGGATAAATATACATTTTTGGCTTGTGATTCTTGAGTTTCTGCTGATAATTCAGTGGCGGCAAGTTTTTGTTTAGTAGCTGTTATCCAATCTTCAATAGTAATTTTATAGTAGCCTTTCCATTTATTTGATTCATGTGAAGTTAGATTTTTGAATGCTTCTAATTGTTCTAAAAATTCTTGATAACCTTGTTGAGATTGGTGGATATTAGATTGATTTTGAGCATGAATTAATTGGTCTTTTAGAGTTACTATTTGTCTTAACCATTTATCGGTTGGAATTAGGTTGCCAGTTTCTTGAATGATAGTTGGTGGATTTAGTTTGTCGGCATCGAGTGGTTGCCAAGTGCCAGCAGTAGCAGCATGGGTAATGTGCATAGCTAGTTTAGTTTGTAATGGTCGATATTCTAGTAAAAAATCAATAAATTGTTGAGCCATTTTTGGGTCTTGTTGGGCTTGCTGAGTTAATTTACTAGTTGCTCTCCAAATTGGTAGAAAAATAGTACTGTCTTGCAGATATACATTATCATCTAATTTACAAACCATTAAATTTCTGCTAAAATATATCGGATACGACGGTAAACGGTAGTATCCAATATAATAAAATATTGTAAATGCCAGACCTCCTGCCAGACCGACTGTCAGACCTCCTGCCAGACCTCCTGCCAGACCGAATGCCAGACCGACTGTCAGACCTCCTGCCAGACCTCCTGCCAGACCGAATGCCAGACCGAATGCCAGACCGAATGCCAGACCGAATGCCAGACCGACTGCCAGACCGAATGCCAGACCGACTGCCAGACCGAATGCCAGACCGA
>DAOUSL010000383.1 GCA_030627235.1 Thioploca sp. | reverse complement strand
GCGAAGCTTTGATATTATTAACTTATAAATTAAATACTTACAAAGCTAACGCTTTGAACTCCAAAAACCTTATTTTCTTAACTTAATGGCATTGATCAAGGCGGCTGCCTAATTCACAGTTCTTTATTCATATCTTTTGGTAATAGCCATTTTCCAGTGTAAACACACCATGATTTTTTCATTTTAATCTAATTTTTATTAAATAAGTAATATTTATCAATCGTTTGCTTTCGTATTCCAAACAAACCCAATAGCTTCTAAACGTTGGATACGTTCTTCACTAAGTTTTTCTTTTTTCTTCATATTTCTTTGTCTTGAAACCCATGATGCAAGTTTATAATTTTCCGGCCATTGGTAAGGAACATTACAATTTCCATAATTATTTTTATAATCCAATAATTTGCTAAACATCTCTTCCCAAAACATCTCCTTTATATCCCATATAAAACCAATTTGTTCTAATTTATCTATTCGTTCTTGACTGAGTTTATTTTTTTTATTTGCTTTTCGTTGTTCAAGAATCCAAGTAGTAACATAAAACGGGATTACCTTTTGCACATCATACAATAATTTGTGTTTTAGCAATGCCTCCCTTGATAACGAGTTATTTGGTTTCTTTAAAAAATCTTCTATTATTCTTGTAATTTAGTTGTTAGTCCTTAGAATAATACGATATTTTTGAGTTGATATTCATGGCTATTTATTAAAGATTAAAAGCATTTGGAGATAGAATTTTTCCTGCTGTAAACAAGCTGGTATATCTATTACTGCCAAAACATTAGATGTATCAAATTAAAACTTTGAAAAAATGATAACTCGTGTATTTATAATTGTATTATTGTTTATATTTATGAATGGATGTGCAACATTGTCAAAAGAAGACTGTACGAAAGGCAATTGGTTTTCCATCGGTAAAGAAGATGGAAAATATGGACGTACAAATGACTACATTGATAAACATGTTGAAGCTTGCTCGGAATATAAGGTTGAACCGAATTTCATAACTTATGAAAAAGGTAGAAATGAAGGATTAAAGATTTATTGTACACCTCACAATGGATTTAAACTTGGTAAAAACCTTGATGTTTATAATGGTGTATGTCCTGATAAACTGAAAGATAGTTTTTTAACCACTTATGTTGCTGGAGTGGAATACGCTAAAAACTACCTTGAAGAAAATGAAGTTGGAATAAAAAGGGAGATTAGAAGCGTTGAATCTAATTTATCATATTCAGAAGGCGATGACAAAAAGCTCAAAAAGAAATTAAAGTCAGCTAAATCCAATTTAAAAACATCACAAAGAAATACGGTAAAAGCTGATGAAATACTTGCTGAGTATAGTAGATATAAATCTCCTTCTTTGGCTGAAAAACTATTAAAACTAACAGTGGAAACAGCAGTAGATACAGCCATTGATTCAGCAACAGATAAGGGATTAGGAAAATTATTCAACATCTTTTCTGGTAAAAAGAAAAAATGAATAATCGTATAACCCAGTTATTGAATT
>DAOUSL010000352.1 GCA_030627235.1 Thioploca sp. | reverse complement strand
TCAAGAGCTTTATCGACTTGGCCCAAAGCTTGGTGAATCGAGCCTAATTTAGAATAAGAGATAGCCAGCCCGTTTTTCGAACTCTCACTTTTAGGATTCGAGTCATAGAGCTCTTTACCTAATTGCATTCGTAATTCAAAGAACTCAAGAGCTTTATCGACTTGGCCCAAAGCTTGGTGAATCTCGCCTAATCGACTGTAAGAAATGGCAAAACTTTCTTTATCACCACATTGCTTAAAATGCTCCTTAGCTACCTCAATTACCCTCAATGCACTGTCTAACTGCCCAACACCACTATAAAAATCAGCTAGATAAAAATTTAATAAGCCAATATCACTATCCGATTTCTTAATTTTTTGCGTTACCGACTTAGCATATTCCTGATACTTCCAAGCATCTTCTAAATTTAGCTGAAAACCATCACCTGACTCCATAATCCCCGACAAAGTCCTAACCAAATCCCCACATTTCAAATTAGCTTCCAGCTTTTCAAACAACACTTCCTGTACTAAACCGTGCATTTTATAATTAGCAGCCTTCTTACTCAACCAACCAAACTTAAACAACTCATTCAAATTATTCCGAAATTTATTATCCTGCAAACCAAACATCCGCTCCAAATGATTTCTTGGAATATCCTCTGCTGGCAACACCGAAAAATAACGCAAAATTAACTTCTTATCATCATCAAACCAACTAGGATCAAACATAGCAGAAATATACTTATACAACTCAGCTTCTTTCTCCCGATCTGGACTATCCGCATGAGAACCAATCTCAATTTTAATCTTCAAATCATCATGCTTTAAACCACTATCCAATCGATCCAATAACTCAGCAATCGACAAACAATTAGCCTCACCAGCCTTAGCCACCAACTCAATCAACAAAGTATGATAATTAATCTTCTCCAGTAACAACGATAAATCCTCATCCACTGGATAATGATGTAAAAACAATTCCTTAGCATCAGCAGGCGATAACTCATCCACTTTTAATTTTTCATAATCAGTTGGATTACAGCGACTAGTCAACAACACCTTCCAACCAGTTGATTTCAAAATAGATTTATATTTAACCAAATCATCCTTATTATTCGCATTATCTAATACCAATAAATTTGGCTTTTTCTTGTTTTTAATCTCCTGCAACCGAGCAATCACTATTTTAAACTGATCTTCTAACCTACTCCCAACTTCAAACTTAATTCCCAACTGCTTACCCAAACCATCCACCAAACTCTGGCATAAACCCCCACTCACAAATACTTTAGCAACATACTCATATTTATCTCTAAACTGATTAACATAAAAATCAGCCGTCATCGTCTTACCAATTCCCCCCAAACCATTCATCAAAACCACAGCCTGATTCTTTTGCAATTTTTCATCAACTTTTTGCAATAAATCATCCCGCCCAATATAATATTCTGGTTCATTGATTTGAGTAAAATTTGGTTTGGTAGATTTATCTCCATCAACAAAATTAGCGTTTTCTATTTTTCCAATATTATAAATTTTATCTGCTGTTTGTATTGTATTCATAATTTTTTATAAACCGGCTTTTAACGATAATAACTAGATAATTGATCTTGCAAAGACTTTATATTTGGATAATATAACCTTCGCCAATGTCAAAATGTTTCGGGAAATACGCTATGCTCCATTCCCGAAACAATCAGCAAAATTATATTCAATAATTTGAAGTGATTTTTATATATTAAAAATTTCCTACTTCAAATTGAGTTTTAATTAAATCAGATACATGTTGGTTGGAAACTAACATACGGGTAGCAATTCTCTGAAAAATCATGGCTGTTGCCATTGCATCGCCATAGGCAGTATGCCGAGCTGGATTTTTTACCTTACAAATTTTA
>DAOUSL010000322.1 GCA_030627235.1 Thioploca sp. | reverse complement strand
TTTATTTTTCATCATGATATTAGTGCTGTTAATGCCTTAAAGGATATATTGCTTATTCCAAAAAAAGACAGTCCCTTTATTACCGTGGCGTGGACATTGACTCATGAGATGTTATTTTATTTGTTATTTTCATTGTTTTTTATAAATAAGAAACTAGGGTGGGGAAGTATTTTACTATGGCAGGTAATGATTATTGTATTCAATACTCTCTCCATCAGTGATAATTATTTACTTAAATTCTTTTTTAATTTACATAATATTGAGTTTTTTATTGGTTTAATGATTTCTCATGAAATAAAAAATAAAATATTAAGTGGGAGTACGAATTCTCGTCTAATATTATTTTCATTATCAATAATTGGATTTTTACTGACGGGTTTTTATGAAAAAACACTTGGCTTAAATACACCTTACTATAATTTATTATATGGTCTTTTTTCGGCTTTAATTATTATCAGTTTAATACATTTAGAGCGTTTCAAAAAAATAAAAATACCTAAAATATTTATGTTATTTGGGGCTGCGTCTTATTCAATATATTTAGTGCATTTTGCAGCATTATCAGCATTGATAAAAGTGACGTTAGTTATCTTTGGTAAAGACGCATCATTACCCTTTGTTTTTATTTTATTAGTTATATCAAGTGTATCTATAGGTATTTTATTGCATATTTTCATTGAAAAACCTTTGAATTCATTCTTTAAGAAGGCGTTTTAATAATTTATGAAAATACTCTTGTACGGCATTAACTATGCGCCCGAACTAATATATCAATGGGTCAGCCAACTTGATTATTATTGGTGCGCGGAGTACAGTGCTTTCTAATATGCCTGAAGGGATGGTTTGTGTGGGCTACCCTTCTAAACCGATTAAACCAAGATCTCAGACAAAGAATATCTAAATTATGAAAATATTACATTACGGCCTTAATTATTCCCCTGAAATTACAGGTATTGGTAAATATTCGGGAGAAAAAGCGGAATGGCTTGCACGGCAAGGACATGAGGTTAGGATTGTATGCGCCCCTCCCTATTACCCTGAGTGGTCAATTGGGGATAATTATAAATCATGGCGTTATGTTAGAGAGTCGATTAATTCTGTTAGTGTTTTTCGCTGCCCGCTATATATTCCTAAACAACCCAGAATGATCTCTCGTTTAGTTCATTTGTGTAGTTATGCTTTGAGTAGTTCTCCAATTATTTTAAAGCAGTTTTTTTGGCGGCCTGATGTGGTGATTACTGTAGAGCCTACTTTTTTTTGTACGCCTATGACTTTGCTATTGGCTAAGTTATCAGGCGCTAAATCTGTTTTGCATGTGCAGGATTTTGAATTGGATGCAATGCTAGGCTTAGGTATGGGAAATGATGGCCTCTTGGCTCGTTTTTCTCATTTTATTGAGTCTTTAATTATGCGTCGTTTTGATGCAATTACTTCTATTTCCTATTCGATGGTAAATAAGGCAGATGTCAAAACTCGGCATTCCCCTTCGGCGTCGTTATTCCCTAATTGGGTTGATATTGATTTTGTAACCCCTGCCACTGATGCGTCTACTTTCAGAGCCCGCTGGAATATTTCACCGAAGACTAAAGTTGTTTTATATTCAGGCAATATGGGTAAGAAACAGGGGTTAGAATTAGTTATTGAGGCGGCGAATAGTTTTAGAGAGCAGAGTGATGTATTATTTATTTTAGTCGGTACCGGTGCTGCTTTTCCTGATCTTAATGCATTGGCCGCAGATCTAAACCTACCTAATATGCATTTTTACCCTTTGCAAGATTATCAGGATTTACCTTCTTTAATGGCTTTGGCTGATGTGCATTTGGTGGTACAGAAAAAAGGTGTTGCGGATGCGGTATTGCCCTCTAAGTTAACTACCATTTTTTCTGCGGGAGGTACTGCTTTAATTACCGCTGAGGATAATACTGAGCTTGGTTTGTTATGTAAGAATTATCCTGGCATTGCTAAACGTGTTGAACCTGAGTGTATTGATGCTTTTATTGAAGCCTTATCTGAGTTATTGAGTGCTGTTGATGTTAATAATCGGGTTCATAACCAAATTGCTAGGGATTATGCAGTAAATCATTTATCTAAAGAAGTGATTTTACGCCAATATGAGCAGGATTTAATGGCATTGTGTCAGTGATATTGATGGTTGGATTCAGAATAAGCAAAGTCATGTTGTCTGTGTTTCTAATGTACATATGTGTATGGAAACTTATGATGACCCTGAGCTTGCTAAAATAGTTAATAGTGCGGATA
>DAOUSL010000087.1 GCA_030627235.1 Thioploca sp. | reverse complement strand
TAAGTAATCTGTATACAAATCTAATTGATATTTATCCATTTTTTGATTATAACTTAATTTACTTTGAATTTACATTATTTATGGTTACATTTATAATACTTTGCGTAACTTCAGTTGGATAATTCAAGTGCTATCATCTGCACAGCCAGAACCAGAGCCTTATACCATACCAAAAAATGATACATTCTCAACTCCATATAATGGTATGCAACGAAGAAGGCTTGACTTTTCATGGCCAATGCCAGAACCAAGACAAATTCCAGATACTCAATACTTTTTTTATCCTTGGAATGGCTTTACAACATACGGCTATGGCAATGAACCAGTTTTACCTTGGTTTGCATACGAAGTAGGTTATAACTATCCATTGCAAGGAGTTATTTTCCTTGGTGGTAATTATACAGTTGTAGATGCAACACCACCGCCACAAAGTATGTTTTATTCTCCATTTTTCATTAATAATTCAAGATCAACCAGAAAACCTAGTACAGATGATTTTGAGGCTTCCAACTGGTATCCATCAACCTTCTTTTCACAAGAAGCTATCATAAATGCTGCGGGAAAACCTGACTTACTGACAGCTACTGCTGGTCAATATAACCCTAACCTTGGTCAACAACGCATCTTTACCGAAATGGATTTTGATGTTTATTACAGTGATGCCGAAGACAAAATTGGCCCTTTGGCTTGTATCACTAAAAATAATTTTAATGGTACAACAGCTACAATTGAACTGGAAGCTAACGATGCTTCAGATATTAAAACCGCAGTAGTAGCTTACACTGATGGACAAGGTAGCTGGAATAGTGTTGAACTAAATCCAAATGGTGAGAAATGGACTGGGAGTTTTGCTGCTAATGCTACAACTGAATTTTTTGTCCAAACAGTTGATAAAAATGGTAATGTTGGAGTTAATGATGCAGATGGTAAATATTTTAAAGTAGGTAGTGCATTACCAACTTGCAAAATAGAATTTACCCCAGTTGCTTGTCATATTTACGCAGTTAATGATAAAGGTCGTAGTGATTCTCAATTATTTACTGTCGTTCCAGATACGCTTGAAGTAAAACCATTAGGGCCATTATATAAAGGTCATGATCTTGAAGCTGTTGCAATACGTCCTCAAAGTGGTGAACTTTATGCCGCTGCTGGTGATGATACCAAAAATAAAGGCCACCTTTATCAAGTCGATAAAGAAAATGGTCAAATTCTAGACCTTGGTTCAACCCCTTGTAAAGAAGTAGACGCACTTGCATTCCATCCTGATAACACACTGTGGGCATGGGGACAAGACTGTGGATTGTTCCGAATAGATAATCCGTTAGCACCAGAACAGGCAAAAATAATTATTCCTTCCAATGGTGAGATAGAAGTGGAGGATATTACTTGGAATACTGCTGGTACAATACTTTATGGTGTGGAGAATCTACATGACGGACATAATCCAGATAGTCATGGAGCACCCGAAGATTCCGCAACTCAAGACCTTGACTTTGATAAAGGTGTTAGATTGTGGGCTTATGAACCAAGCAGTGGTACTATGAACACTCTATGTGATGATTTCATGGGTTCATTAAAGGAAGTTGAAGCAATGGAAACACTACCAAACGATAACTTAATATTAGGTTTTCACGGTAGCCATAATTTGACTTTCGGTATTATCAATGTGCAAAGTTGTAATTTGACGGTTAAAAAAGAAATAACTACTTCTTACAATGATGTAGAAGGTATTTCTTGGCCTAATTGTCAATAATATTTAAAGGGCCAGAGAACTTGATTTAGCCTTGTAGGGTGGGTAACTGATTTACCGTTGCCCACCATTTCCTATATAAAACAAATGTCTCTAAATTTTACCATTTTCTGGTGGGCAACCAAAACATGTTACCCACCCTACATTTTTTATTGTTTCCAACACATCCCCAGTTGGGAATACCTACCAAAATGCTTCAGCATCAAATCAATATCCCCAAATATATAATCTTTTCTGTAGTTTAATATGTTATTTTCATATTTTATAGTTTTCTGCATGGTTTTTTTAACAAAATAAATTTTGTACTCCTAGCTCATTTTCAAACCTTCTAGGTTTTTAAAACCTGGAAGGTTTAGTTTCGGGGTTTTATAAATTACTTCACATAAAATGGGACTTGAGGAGTAACTAAAATATCATCGGAATCATAAGATAAAATTCTGGCTTGAGCGGTATGCTTACCTCGAGAAACTGGCCATAAAAATTTTCTTACTTGAATTTCAGTAGTCGCTACTACCTCGTCATCAATTATCCATTCTATTGCATCAGCTTCCAACTCAATTTCAGACAACATTAATGTAAATGCTTCATATTCATCTGGAATTCTCGGATCCATAGCTATTTGCAAATTATAAGTTGGCTGTTTTAAACGTAATGATTTAGCAATAGTAGCTGGCATTAATTGGTTAATTTTTGGTTCAGTTCCAGGTATAAACCATTCAATTCGACTATGACAATCATCAGTAACATACAGCCCAGTATTACGACAAATATTTACCTTAATTAAATTGGAATCCATATACAAAGCTTGTGTATCCGCATAACGATTTAACTCTGCAAATACTGCTCGTAATATTAAAGATGCTCCACTAGCTCCTGAAATTTGTGACATTGGTTGTTGGTTTAAATTGCCTAACCAAACTCCAACTGTATATTTATAATTAAAACCAATTATCCAAGCATCTCGATAATCACTAGAAGTTCCTGTTTTAATAGCGGTTTGTACAGGTAAACGTAATCCGTTGCCAAATTCTAATTGCCTAGCTTTTGGATCAGATAATATATCAGCAATAATTGAACTTATTTGGGAACTAAATACTATTCTGGAATCAACTGTTGGTGAATCCCGCAATACTTTCATTGGCTGAAAAATACCTTGATTAGCTAAAACATTATAGGCTTGAACTAATTCAAATAAAGTTACTGCTCCATTGCCTAAAGCTAATCCATCACCATAATGTTCTGATTCTGCTGTTAAACTATCCATACCTAATTTATGCAAACGTTGTAAAAATGCTTCCACTCCAACGAATTGAATAGTGCGAATAGCTGGAATATTTAAAGAATTTCCTAGAGCTTCCCGTAATGGTAAAATTCCATAATAACTGCGACTATAATTTTGATAATTGTGCATACCAGTTCCAACTGCTTCCGCTAATGGCGAATCATTAATCAAAGTAGCAGCTGTCCAGCCTTGTTCCAAAGCTAGTGCATATAAAAAGGGTTTCAAAGTAGAACCCGGTTGACGAGGAGTGGTTATTGCGTCAATTTTACTACCTGGTTTTTGAATAGATGGTTTACCAGCATTAACCCAAGCTAATACTTCATTATTTTGATGATTAACCACCAATACAGCCCCATGCTTAACACTAGTTAAATTTTGCACTCGTTGATCTAGTATTTTTTGGGTAGCAAGTTGAATATTAGCATCTAAGGTAGAAACTAAGCGGCCAGCTGTCTGTAAGGTAGAAACCGGCTGAGTACGATTGATATAATTAACAAAATGAGTGGCTTGAACTAATATATTGGAATTATGTAATTGAATTGGAGTAGTTAGGAGATTTTCATGATCAATTTTGGTAATGAAATTCAGCTGTAATAAACGACTAGATAATTGTTTAATTGGAACTTCTATATTTTTTATATCTTTACGCAAATCTAGCCGTCCTGGAGCTCTAATCAAAGTTGCTAATGCTAACATTTCTTTTAAATCAAGCGTTTCTAAATCTCGATCAAAATAATGGCGAGCTGCTTGTACTACTCCTCGTCTTTGGCTAGCATAAGGTACTTGATTTAAATAAAATTCTAGTATTTCTGCTTTAGAAAATTTGCTTTCCAATCGATAGGCTTCAAATCCTTCTAACCAACGACTCCAAAAAGTTCTAGGACGTGGATTTAACATCCGCACTACTTGCTCTGTTATAGTACTAGCACCACGTACCACTCTTAAAGCTTTGATATTTTGTAAGATAGCTGACCAACGAGCTTGCCAATCTGGACCATGATGTTCAAAAAAACGTTTATCTTCCGCTAAAACAATTACTTGCTGTAAAATAGTTGGGATTTCATGTAATGGTATATAATCTTGTAAATTCCAAGTATTTTGATAAGTTATGGTAAGCGGTATGGATTTACGGTCTAAAATTTGAACTTTATTAACTATAGAATCGGTAATCGATAGGGTGGTTGGAGGTAAAACCAAATCAGTTTGAGTTTTCCAAAATAAACCTACCCCAGCCAATAGACTGATAAATATTATATTGCGCATCATATTAAGTAAACATCAAAGCGAGTATTTACGCTATTAATACAAAAGGTTGGTGGTATGTCATTTAGGATAGTTGCCCATTTAGGCCGTTTTACCACCACTCGTTTATTAGCTGAGTTAAGAGCTATTGTTAATAAGGCTGAGGAATCTATGTCAGCACCGATAATAGTTTGTAATATTTGCATTTCTTTTTTGACTAATGCTGATTTTTTAC
Source organism: Thioploca sp. (assembly GCA_030627235.1). Taxonomy (GTDB): domain Bacteria; phylum Pseudomonadota; class Gammaproteobacteria; order Beggiatoales; family Beggiatoaceae; genus DRQV01. The sequence goes on along the minus strand of DAOUSL010000087.1, from coordinate 13,124 downwards.
GATGTGGATACATTGGATCTAAGTAAATAACATCAGGTTTAAGGGATAATGTTGGTAACCAATTTTGAGCATCTTGATGAATCAATTGTAAGTTAGTTAAATTGTTAAGCCGTTGTAAACCATCATATAATAATGCCGCAACTACTGGTGAACGTTCTACCATTTGTACTTGACAACCTAAATTAGCCAAAATAAAAGCATCTCTACCCAAACCAGCTGTTGCATCTAATATAGTTGGATTATTACCAGATTTTAAACCGATGGCTTTAGCTAATGGCTGTTTACGTCCACTATTATGTTTATTACGGTAGGCTAATTTTCCATTTACAAAGTCTATATAAATTGCTCCAGTTTTCGGATTGTGCAATTCCAAACGTTGTTCAGTTAAGTGTAATAAAAAAGGGAAATTAGGCTTATTAACTATAGGTAAAGCAAAATTTGTCGCTAGTTCAGTTGCAGCCTGATATAAATGTGGTTGAACTGGAAAAATAGGGATCGTTAACATGTAGCATTAATTCTATAATTAAATTCAAAAATATCAATTGTTTAGTATTAGACATCTTTCCTAAAGAAAGGTAAATAAATGTAGGATGCAATGAACGAAGTGAATTGCATCAATAATGCGACTCGAAAGATGTAATTCGTAAATTCATTACATCCTACAAAAAATCAGTAATTAACTTTATAGCTTATTCATCTTCTATAAGTTGTTCTGGAACATTTTTTAATTCAGTTTTAGGGATTTGTTCTTCAATCATTAGTTCGGTTAAAGCTGGTAAATCGTTTAAATTTTTGAGATTAAAATGATTCAAAAAACCACGAGTTGTACCGTATAAAGCTGGTCGACCAGGAGTATTACGGTGGGCTAATACTCGTACCCAATTGTATTCTTGCAAGCGACGCATTGTATCGGTACTAACGCTGATTCCACGAATGGCTTCAATTTCAGAACGGGTTATAGGTTGTCGATAAGCTATGATTGCCATGGTTTCTAACAATACTCGTGAATAACGAGCTGCTCTTTCTGGTTGTAATTGTTTTAACCAAGGAGTTAAATCATCTCTGGTTTGAAACCTATAACCACTTGCTACTTCTACTAATTCTATCCCTTTTCCAGTATAATCCTGAATTAGCTCTTTTAAAGCATTGCGGATAGCTTTCCGTTCAGGAGGCACAGCATCTTCAGTAAATAATTCTACTAAATGATCGACATCTAAAGGCTTACCGGCAGCAAATAAGGCAGCTTCAATAATAGTTTTTAACTCAGGCATCTTTAGTTTCCAAACTGACAACTTGGATGACAGCAAAAGGTTGTGGTTGCACGATTTTTATTAATGATTCCTTAGTAAGTTCTAAAATTGCCAATAATGTTACTACTACTCCTGCACGTCCTTCTTCTATAACAAATAAATTTAGGAAATCAATTTGTTGCAATTGCTTTAATTGTTCTAACACTGCACTCATGCGTTCTCGTACTGATAAAGGTTCTTTGATTACCTGATGTGAAGTAAATAAAGTAGCCCGCTGAATTACATCTTGCATAACTTCTAATAATTCATCCAAACTTACTTCTGGCGGTGCAATTTGTCTAGGAATATCTGGATGTTCCACTGAATTAGTAAACACATCTCGTTCAAGTCGAGGCAAAGCATCCAAATTTTGAGCGGCTTTCTTATACTGAGCGTATTCTCGCAGTTGTTGTACCAATCTAATACGAGGATCATCTTCTAGTTTAATGTCTTCTGAAATTGGCAACAAAGAACGAGATTTAATTTCCACCAAAGTTGCTGCCATCACTAAATATTCAGCCGCTAAATCTAAATGCAAGCCTTCAATCAACTCAATATATTTTAAATACTGAGTGGTTATGGTAGAAATTGGAATGTTAGTAATATCAAAATTTTGGTTTTGAATCAAATATAACAGCAAATCCAAAGGCCCTTCAAACCCTTCCAGAAAAACTTGCAAAGCATCAGGAGGCACATACAAATCGGTGGGCCAATCCTCAAATAATGAACCTTGTACTACTGCATTTTTTACTTCTGGAATGGCTATATCCATTAGCGGTAAACTAACCCCATTACTTGGCGTACTTCTTCTAAAGTTTCTCTGGCAGTATCACGGGCTTTTTCACAACCTTCATTTATTATGGCTCGCACTGATTCTGGTTCTTCAATAAAATTTAAAGCTCGTTCTCGAATTGGAGCTAATTCTGCTAATATGCTTTCTATTATTGGTTGTTTACATTCTACACAGCCAATCCCAGCTGAAGAGCAATTTTCTTTTACCCAAGTTTTTTGCTCAGTAGTAGAATAAATTTTATGGAACTGCCAAACTGGACATTTTTCTGGATTACCAGGATCAGTACGACGAATTCTGGCTGGATCAGTTTGCATAGTCCGAATTTTTTTCTCTATACTTGCAGGAGATTCACGTAAAGAAATAGTATTTTGATAAGACTTAGACATTTTTTGCCCATCTAAACCTGGCATTTTACCAGTCTTAGTTAATAATGCTTCTGGTTCTGGTAAAATAGTTTTGCTTTCTCCTTCTAAATAACCAAGTAACCGTTTTTTATCACCCAATGAGATGTTTTGTTGAGTTTCAACCAAGGCTTGAGCAGTATTTAAAGCTTCTCCATCACCTTTTTCTTGATAACTTTTTCTTAGCTCTTTGTATAATTTAGCATTTTTCTTACCCATTTTACGGATGGCATCTCTAGCTTTATCTTCAAAATTAGTTTCTCGACCATAAATATGATTGAAACGTCGGGCTAATTCACGGGTAAATTCAACATGGGCTACTTGGTCTTCTCCAACTGGTACTAATCCAGCTTTATAAACTAAAATATCGGCACTTTGTAATAACGGATAGCCTAAAAAACCATAAGTTGACAGGTCTTTATTTTGTAATTTTTGTTGTTGATCTTTGTAAGTCGGAATCCGTTCTAGCCAACTGAGTGGGGTGGACATGGACATTAATAAATGTAACTCGGCATGTTCGGGAATTTTAGACTGAATGAATAAGGTTGCCTCACCAGGATTGATGCCAACTGCTAACCAGTCGACTATCATTTCCCAAACGCTTTGGGCGATAACTCCAGTATTGTCGTATTCAGTGGTGAGTGCGTGCCAGTCAGCCACAAAAAAATAGCAACTATATTCGTGTTGTAATTTGATCCAGTTGTTTAATACGCCATGTAAGTGTCCTAAATGTAGTTTGCCAGTGGGTCGCATACCAGATAAAACATGTTGTGAATTTGATGAGTTCATTTATTTTTTGGGTTGGTTGTTTAAGTATTTTGTAATATATTCAGTAATTTTCTTGAAATTATGTGTTAATTTACATGGAATCACATAATTTAAATATTAATGCTATCAACATAATGTTTGAAAATAGAATTTCAATAAATAGAACTATTTTTATTTAAATAATTTTATCTAGTTTAGAATTTAAGTGTTTATAAAAGTTAAAAAATCTTGATCTAGCTCGTACAAAATTATATTTCCTCAAAATAGTCCACATTAATTTTCTTAATTTCATACTTCATCTGAATTGAAAGACCAATATTATTTTCAATCATTAATTCTGTAAGTTTTTTCCCGTCAATCAAAATTATTTTATGCTCAATATTTTTTACATAATCATATGCACTATTAGGAAAATGAGAAGTTGTGATAAATATTCCTTTTTTCGCTTTCTGACCTAATAACGCTCCAGCAAAATCTCTAATTTCTTTGACAGGAACTACGTTTTCCCATTTCTTTGCTTGAATATAAATGGTATCTAAACCCAATTTATCTTCATTTATTATTCCATCAATTCCACCATCACCACTCTTTCCTACAGCTTTACCAGCCTCTCTTCTTGAACCGCCATATCCCATTTCCACAAGCAAATCAATGACTAAATTTTCAAAAAATACTGGTGAACATTTTTTTACAATATCTAAAATCTCTATACTAAGTTCATTGGTTAATTTTTGGAATGAATAATCTAAAAGTTCTTGAGGAGTTTTATTAATTGATGACTCTGTTTCTTCAGAAGATTCATTTTTCTTTTGTGCAGAATTTTCTTGCCACTCTTTAAATTTTGGCAATTTTTTTAAAAAAGTTATATTAATTTCAATAGGATTAGTATTTAATATTTCTATTCCTTTTTCTGTAATAACAAATTTTGCTCGTTTTGGACTTTCTAATAAACCTGCTTTTTTTAAATATGTATTAGCCCAACTAACTCTATTATTTATTATAACTTGGTTTCCACTTTGAAGAAATTCTATTCTTTCAGCATCTGTAAGCTTAAACTTATCAGAAATTCCTAAAACTAATTCTTGAGAACTATGCTCTTTTTTATCCTTTAACAATTCTAGTAAAGGCAGCATTATCTTTTGGAAATCTGGTATCATATTTTTTTATATAATTATATTATTAACTTATAAATATACTATATGTAGGATATAATTCTTAAGCTTATTACATCCTACATTTTCTGCCTGCGTAACTATTGAAAATATCCCAATTTCCTTGTGTTGTTAAAATAAGCTATAAACCAGCTAATCGTAATAAAATTTGATAAATGATATTAACTAAAGGTAGCATAATTTTTTCTAAAGCTCCGCTCACCAGTAATAAAACTAATATAATAAAGCCATAAGGTTCAATCCGCTCAAATAAGAGCGCTAATTTATTTGGCAAGGCACTATGTAAAACTCGGCCACCATCCAATGGTAAAATTGGTAATAAATTCAATATCATCAATATGGCATTAATCAAAATACCAGCACTAGCCATAAAAACTATAAATAAAGCAGGTTCATAACCAGCATGTAGAAAAAACAATCCGATTCTGCCAATTATAGCCCATAAAATAGCCATTATTAAATTAGCGCCTGGCCCAGCTAACGCTACTAATGCAGTATCCCGTCGTACCTTTCGTAAGCGATTAAACTGAACTGGTACTGGTTTAGCCCAGCCAAATATAAAACCACTCATTGCCAACATAGCTAATGGAATAACTATAGTTCCTACTAAATCAATATGCTTAATCGGATTTAAAGTCACTCTGCCTAGTCGTAAAGCAGTATCATCACCAAGTTTAGCCGCCACCCAAGCATGAGCAGCTTCATGGGCAGTAATCGCAAACAGAACTGGTAAAGACCATACTGCTATTTTTTGTAACAGGGTAAGTTCATCCATAATTTATATCACTCTATTTCAAGGGCTTCAACATTACCTTTGCCATGCCGAAGTATTTGTGGAGGTTCTGCCATTATATCAACGACTGTAGTTGGTTCTAGACCGCAATGTCCACCATCTATAATTAAATCAACATGTTGTTCCAATAATCTCTTTATCTCATCGGGTTCTGTCTCAGGAGTATTTTTACCAGGCATAATTAAAGTAGAACTCATAATTGGTTCTCCCAATATTTCCAATAAAGACTGGACAATAGGATTATCTGGTACTCTAACTCCAATAGTTTTACGTTTTGGGTTTTGTAATCTACGTGGAACTTCGTGACTAGCATTTAAGATAAAAGTGTAAGGCCCAGGTGTTAAAGATTTCATCAACCGAAAAGCGGTATTAGTAACTTTAGCATAAACTCCTATTTCAGAAAGATCACGACATACTAAAGTAAAATTATGTTCTTTATCAGTTTGACGAATATTACTAATCTTTTCCATGGCAGCCTTGTCACCAATATGGCAACCAAGAGCATAGCAGGAATCTGTAGGGTAAACAATTACACCACCAGCACGAATTTTATCTACAATTTGGTTTATTAATCGTATTTGTGGATTTTGAGGATGAATAGTGAATACTGGGCTCATTTGTTTTATTAAAAATATTAGAATTTATTGTTAGACGATGTATAGCAATTCTTAATTATGAATGCTTAATTCTTAATTAAATTCAAAATTCCACCGAGGCTATTATTATTTAACTCTATTTGTCGTTAAAATCACAGTGTGATTAAACATAAATAGCCATGGGTGAAACTTTGTAATGTACGAAACTTGAATTTAATTAAAATTGATTAGTATAACTCTTGGTTTTAACTTTACCTTTAAGAAAAATTATATTAGCTTTAATTTTCTCTGTTGTCCAAGTCATTGTTGTACCTGATAAATTATCAAGACCAAGTAAAGTTCCAATCGTACCAGTATCAACACTACCACCAGTAACTTTAGTTGGCTCACCCAATATCTTGATGACTTCTTGTTCTGTCATACCTTTCTCAACTTTTGAAAAACTAGTATAATCAAGACGTGGAATAGCACAACCACTTAATAATATCACTAATATCAATATATTTCTGAAATATGCTAACATAATAGTCCTTAAATAAAATGAATAATTAATTACACAACAGATTATAATACAAGTTCAAAATGTTAAATTCAACTCGTTCTATCTTAATTACCGGTTGCTCTAGCGGAATTGGTTATCATGTAGCACATGGTTTACAAAAAGCAGGTTATCGAGTATTTGCTACTGCTCGTAAGCCTGAAGATGTTATCCGTTTACAGCAAGAAGGTTTGGAAAGTCTGTTATTAGATTTAAATGATTCATTGTCAATCACTGATGCTGTGCAGAAAATATTAAAACTTACTGATGGGAAATTATACGCTATTTTCAATAATGGAGCTCACGGACAACCTGGAGCAATAGAAGACTTGACTATAGAGGCTTTACGACATCAATTTGAGGTAAATGTGTTTGGGACTCATGAATTAACTAGACAAATTATACCAATAATGCGTAAGCAAGGTGAAGGCCGTATTATTCAAAATAGTTCTATGCTGGGTTTGGTGGTATTGCCATATAGAGGAGCTTATAATTCTAGTAAATTTGCCTTGGAAGCTCTGAGCGATACTTTACGTTTGGAATTAGCTGGTACTAATATTTTTGTATCTTCTATTGAACCAGGTCCAATTACTAGTAAGTTTCGTATGAATAGTTATAAAATGTTTGAAAAATATATTGATCATAAAAATAGTATACATGAGAAAACCTATAATAAAATGCAGAAAAATTTATTGAAAGAAGGTTCAGTTATGCCGTTTACCTTATCGCCAGAGTCTGTGTTAAAAAGAGTACGCCATGCTTTGGAAGCAAAATATCCACAACAACATTATTATGTAACTGTTCCGACTTATGTATTAGCAACATTAAAACGTTTCTTACCCCATCGAATTATGAATTGGATATTAGGGCGTATTATTTAAAAATGTTTATGTAGGATGTAATGAGTTTACGAATTATATCTTTCGAGTCGCATTATTGATGCAATTCACTTCGTTCATTGCATCCTACATTTATTTACCCTCTTAAAAGAAATCATTGAATTATTAAAAAAAGAATATTAGAACTTGATTGCAATAGCTCAAAAACGTTTGCCATTTAAAGAATTATTTAAATTATCTAAACATCAATCAAAAAATTTAGCTAAATTACGAACTAACTTGGCACAAGAATTGTTGCAACTTTATCGCTTAGAAGCAGTGGAATTTCATCTTGAACCAGCTATATTTACCTCAAAATTATTAAATTTCCTATAGCAAGTCCATTAGCTCAGAAAATTACTTCTCCACATGTGATTAATTTACGTTGTGAACTAGTAAATATTAGTGATAATGCCAAACTCTTGTTGCCTAATTTAAATGGTAAATTAGATAAAACCTTATTATAAATAGCCAAAAATACACTATTACTAGCATAAATTAACACATAAGAGATTAATTTTCATAAACATTCAAGCAATAATTGATAAAGGAACGATATTATGTGTGGAATTGTAGGTGCTGTTGCAGAACGTGACGTTGTACCAATTCTAATTGAAGGTCTGAAACGTCTTGAATATCGTGGTTACGATTCGGCAGGAATTGCTACTATAAATTACCAGTCTAATGGATTAGAAAATCAAAAAGTAATTGGTAAAGTTCATGCCTTAGAAGCAAAACTTAAAGATAGTTATCTATATTCTCCAACTGGTATAGCTCACACTCGTTGGGCTACGCATGGTAAACCTAGTCTTAATAATGCCCATCCTCAAATTTCTAGAGAAACTATTGCGGTAGTTCATAATGGTATTGTTGAAAACCATCTAGAATTACGTTCCTATTTAGAACAACGTGGTTATGAATTTAGTTCGGAAACTGATACAGAAGTATTGGCTCATTTAATTCATTATAATTTTAACCATAAATTAAGTTTGCAAGCTGCTGTAATTAAAAGTTTAAAATTGGTGGAAGGAACTTATGCTATAGCGGTTATTAGTCCTAAAGAAACTGGTCGTTTAGTAGTAGCTAGACGTGGTAGTCCTTTAATAATAGGAGTTGGAATTGGGGAGTATTTCGTTGCTTCCGATGCAATGGCTTTAATTCCAGTAACCCAGCAGATAATTTGTTTAGAAGATGGTGATATTGCTGATATAAAAAGAGATAGATTACATATTGTTGATTTTTCTGGAAATACAGTAAAACGAGCAGAATATACCAGCAAGTTACAAATTGATGCCGTAGAACGTGGTGAATACCGCCACTATATGCACAAAGAAATTTTTGAGCAGCCTGAAGCAATTAAAAATACTATGGAAAATCGTATTCATGCTGGACAGGTATTGGATGCTATTTTTGGTCATAATGCTCGAAATTTATTAGCCAAAATTGAGTCTGTGCAGATTATTGCGTGTGGCACTAGTTATCATGCCGGATTAGTAGCTAGACATTGGATTGAAACATTAATAAAAATACCTTGTGTAGTTGAAATAGCTAGTGAATTTAGGTATCGGCAACCATTAGCTAATTCTAATACTTTAATTGTAACTTTATCTCAATCTGGTGAAACAGCGGATACTTTAGCAGCTTTACATGAAGCCAAACGTTTAGGATTTGGTCCAAGCTTGGCTATTTGTAATGTCCCAGAAAGTTCATTAGTACGTGCTTCAGACATGGTTTTAATGACTCATGCTGGTCCAGAAATTGGAGTTGCTTCTACTAAAGCTTTTTCTACCCAATTGGTGGCTTTATTAATGTTAACTGTGGTTTTGGGTCATCAACATGGTATGAGTGCAGAGTTAGAGAAAAAAATTGTAGATGCGATGTCAGAATTACCAGAACAATTTACTAAAATGTTAGCTTTAAATGATCAAATTGAACAGTTAGCTAAACAATTAGCAGATAAGCAAAATGCTTTATTTTTAGGACGTGGAATTCATTATCCGATTGCAATGGAAGGTGCATTAAAACTAAAAGAAATCTCTTATATTCATGCTGAAGCATATCCAGCTGGTGAGTTAAAACATGGGCCATTGGCTTTAGTGGATGTTGAAATGCCGGTAATAGCAGTTGCGCCCAATGATTCTTTGCAAGAAAAGTTAAAATCAAATTTGCAAGAAGTTCATGCTAGAGGTGGGCATTTATATATTTTTGCTAATCAGCAAGCTATAATGCAAGAATCTGATTATATTGAAATTATTGAGTTGGGAGAAGTAAATGATATTATTTCCCCTATTGTTTACACTGTTCCTTTGCAATTATTAGCTTATCATGTGGCTGTAATTAAAGGTACTGATGTTGATCAGCCTAGAAACTTGGCAAAATCAGTTACGGTGGAATAAAGTTCTATAGGTTTCAATAAACGTCGCATTAATTCTCGCATTTCTGTGAGTAAATTATAATTTTTTCTTGACATAAAAATTAAGTAGGATTAATATATTATTTTAAGGGTGTGTTAAATTTTTTACGTTAGTATGCCTGATTTAGCGGATAATATCCAATATTAAGTATATTTGACAGTATAATTCCTAAACTGAGCAAATACGCCTGAATTTCCGGTCAATACACAGGAATATACTGGCAACAGGATATTATTATGAAGGCAAACTTGCCTGATTTGTCGGTTAATATCTAGGGAATAACCTGTCGAATATACCTTATAATAATAAGTTAGGTCCAAATATGAAAAAATTAACATCACTGCTAGTCATCATATTTGTAATTAGTACAACATCATGTAGAAAAATAGATTCATGCTTAGATGCTGGTGGAAGCTATGATTATGATCAATGTGAATGTAATTTTAATACTACCCACCCCTATAAAGAGCAACATGATTGTTAATAAAATATATTGTCTCTGATTTGTTGCTGATATAGGTGTTATAGTAAAATTGATTCTAACTAAATCTTGGAGGTCGACCTAGCGGCGGCTCAAGAATGGTGTTATAGGCACTGCTCCACTTCGTTACGCAGCGCCTATAATGGCGAGTTGAGGAGAAACATCCTCCTCAAACGGTTGTCGCCATTAGGTGGTAATCACCCAGCACCTAGTACAGCGAATACTAAATTCACAGAGTTTTTTTGAGGTTTCAGAAATGCAAATACTAAAAAAAATTGTTAAAAGTCCGTATTTAAATATTCTTAGTGGACTAATTCTTTTAATTACAGCAGGTTATGAGGTGTGGGAAAGTTTTGGACAAACATCTGTTGGTGTACCCCATGGGATATTGGTTTTTAGCTTAGTTCATATAGCAAAAACAATTCCTGAAATTATGGATGGTTTAGAAGAACTTGAACAAGCAGGTTAAATAAGTAGGTTCACAAAAGTATCTTAACATTTTCCTAATATATATATGCGATTTTGTTAAAAAGACTTTTATGGAGCTATTTAAGAAAATAGAAAATAACAACATAACAAATGTGCAGGACTATAATCGCGCCGCAAAATCATCTAAGGGTCAGCAAAAATTAATTCTAACTTGGTCTTGCTCCCGACCTTCGGCGGGAGAAGAAAAATGTTATAGGCGCTGCTCCACTACGTTACGCAACGCCTATAATGGCGAGTTGAGGAGAAACATCCTCCTCAACTCGCCATTATACAAAAAAAAGAATCAGGGCTACTTTAGTGATAAGCGAAATAAAGGAATGAAAATATGAATGAAATTATTTGTCCAAATTGTAATAAAGCTTTCAATGTAGATGACACCGGATTTTCAAATATTCTTAAACAAGTTCGTGACCATCAATTTGAAGAAGAAATAACAAATCAATTAGCTCTGGCGAAAAATCAACAAGATAGTGCTGTTAAACTCGCAGAAGCTAATATTAAAAATTCTTTACAAGCAGAGCTAGCGGAAAAAGATTTAGAAATTTCTGGTATAAAGTCTAAAATTCAAAATTCACAAATAGAGAAAAAATTAGAAATAGCCGAAGCAATTAAGACAATAGAGAAAGAACGCGACAATCTCACTAATGATTTAAAAATGAAAGACGAAGAAATTGATCGTCTAAAAGACTTTAAGCAGAAACTTTCAACAAAAATGGTTGGTGAATCTTTGGAGCAACATTGTGAAGTTGAGTTCAATAAACTTCGCGCTACAGCCTTTCAGAAAGCTCACTTTGAAAAAGACAATGATTCAAGTGGTGGATCAAAAGGCGATTTTATTTACAAAGAAAATGATGATGAAGGGAATGAAATAATTTCAATAATGTTTGAAATGAAAAATGAAAATGATGAAACTGTAACGAAGAAAAAAAATGAAGACTTTTTTTCAAAACTTGAAAAAGACCGAACAAATAAAAAATGTGAGTATGCAATTTTAGTCTCTCTTTTAGAGCCTGAAAATGAACTCTATAATAATGGCATCATTGACGTTTCATACAAATTTGAAAAAATGTATGTAATTCGCCCCCAATTTTTTATACCAATTATTACATTTTTGCGTAATGCGGCAATGAATTCTTTGAAATATAAGCAAGAACTAAATTTGATGAGAAATCAAAATATTGATGTTACTAATTTTGAAGATAAAATAATCAAATTCAGAGAAGGCTTTGCAAAAAGCTATGAATCAGCTTCTAATCATTTTGAAAAAGCAATAGAAGAGATTGATAAGTCTATTGCTAGAATGCAAAAAGTTAAGCAAGAATTAACAACAAGTAAAAACCAGTTGCGCCTAGCAAACCAGAAAGCAGAAGGGTTAACGATTAAAAAATTAACTCATGGAAACTCTACGATGAGAGAGAAATTTAACTCGTAACCTGCAATGTAAGATGTGGTGAGGAAACGAACCGCATCAACCATAAACACACTTGATGAGTTTCCTTTGTTCATTACATGGAATAATAAAACACAATCATATTGAAACATGACCAACTATCGTCGTGCAACTATCAAAGGTGGAACATATTTTTTTACTGTAAATTGTTTAGAACGTCACGAAAATTATTTGCTGACTGAAAATATTGATATATTACGACAAGTGTTTCGCAAAATAAAAATGGAACATCCATTTAAAATTGAAGCTATTGTCATCTTACCAGAACACTTACATACTATTTGGACATTACCACCTGATGATGAAGATTATAAAACTCGTTGGACTCTGATTAAAGCCGGATTTTCTCGTTTACTTCCATCCAATGAAAGAAAATCTGTAAGCCGTATAAAAAGAGGTGAACGTGGTATTTGGCAACTTTTGGGAACATGTAATTCAGAATGAAAATGATTTTAATCGTCATGTTGATTATATTCATTGGAATCCTGTAAAACATGGATGGGTAAATCAAGTCAAAGATTGTATTCAAGCTTTCACAAATTTGTAAAACATGGCGTTTATCCTGAAAATTGGGGATGTACATCAAATATAACAATAAACGATTGGGAATAATTGATGCGGTTCGTTTCCTCACCACATCCTACATAAACTTAACTCATATCACGTAGGTTGGAGTGAACTCGTAAGCCGTATATGTTTGATTGATAAATTATAATTTGTAGGGTGCATAAGCGATAGTGTCATGCACCTTGTTTATAACTCTATCTTGGAGGCCGACTTTCAGCTCGTAGGCTGGGCTGACGTGAGGATGCCCAGCAAATAACCACAAATTAATTTGTCCTGCGATGTTAGATGTGGTGAGGAAACGAACCGCATCAATCAAATATTATTCATAACTTTATACCAAGATAGATATGAAAACAAATCAGATGATGGAAGTCAATATTGGTGGCTTTACGTTACCAATTGGCCATAAAACCCAGATGGGTTCACTGAATGCATTGTGGGCATATGGCGTGCGACACGTTTGCTTAAAAAATTGTTATAAAACAATCCAATAAG
>DAOUSL010000141.1 GCA_030627235.1 Thioploca sp. | reverse complement strand
TAGCTAAGTATGATTGTATTTAGGTTTCGGGAAATCCGCTATGCTCCATTCCCGAAACAACCATTAAAATCTACTTAGACACAGTCACCACCTTACAAGGAATTCCTTCAATAGCATGGGATTACAAACTAGGCAACCGCAGTGCATTAGAATGGATACTTGACCAATACAAAGAAAAGAAACCCCGTGACAAAACCATAGCCGAAAAGTTCAATACCTATCGCTTTGCCGACTACAAAGAACATGTTATTGACCTGTTGAAACGGGTTTGTACAGTCAGTGTGGAGACTATGGAAATTATTGAAGCAATGAAAGAAGGAGTAAATAAGTAAAAAAATGTCAAAATCTAGCCAACTAAAAACTAAATTAGTCTATGCTGCATTGAAAGTGTTAAAAACACATGGTGGTGAATTGCCTGGTAAAGAAGTGTTAAAAGAAGTTGAAAAACAGGTAAAACTTGATGAGTGGGCAAAATCAAGATATGAAAAAACTGGATATATTCGTTGGCAAACAATATTACATTTTCACACTATTGGTTGTACGAAAGCTGGATTTTTGATTAAAAAGAAAGGTGTTTGGTATCTAACCCCAGAAGGAGAAAAAGCCTTAGAATTAGGTGAAGTAGAATTATTAAAGACTGCTTCGGAAGGATATAAACAATGGAAAATAAAAAATGCAGTTTTAACAACTTCTGATGGTGAACTTGATAAAAAGAATTTAGAAAACAATATAGAATCAGAAGGAATGACGTTAGATTAAATTGAACAACTAGCTAGAGAAGGCTTAAAGAAACACATAAGTTCTAAGAATCCTTATGAATTTCAAGATTTAGCGGCTGCATTATTAAGAGGTATGGGTTATTTTACCCCTTTTGTTGCTCCACGCGGTAAAGATGGTGGAATTGATATTATTGCTTATCGTGACCAGTTGGGTACAGTTTCACCGCGAATTAAAGTTCAAGTTAAACATCGGCAAGTATCGGCAACAGTTGAGGAAATTCGTCAATTAATGGGTTTGCTTCAAAAAGATGGTGATGTAGGGATTTTTATATCAACTAAAGGTTTTACGCCTGATGCAAAAACAACAGCTCGTAATTCTCATGTCCATGTAGAATTAATTGATTTACCAAGACTGATTGATTTATGGCAAGAATTTTATCCAAAGTTATCTGATAAAGATAAAAGTAGATTACCATTGTTACCAATTTACTTTTTAGCACAACAGTAATTTTTTATTGGTTTTATTGTTCTCAAACCGGAGTTTGGGAACAATCTTTGATTACCTATGAATCATGGGAATTTATAAAAATTTTTATTTCCTCTGTAGATTCTTCAACTTGAATTTCCAAATATTATAATTTTTAACCAACATATTGATAACCGATTATATTGATTTTTTCTTGCAATAATTATATTATACTTTCTATATGTAATATTCGTATAAAAAAATATATTAAAATATACTTCCTTTTCATATAGTATAAAGAAATTGGAAAAAATTATTAATATCTATTTACAAGGGTTATAAACATGTCATTCATTACCGATATCAAGTTAAAATATAAACTAATCTTAATCATGTTACTACCATTATTAGGATGGTTATATTTCTCTTTTGATTTAATAACAGAAGATATAAAAATTGCTAATGAAACTAAAGAATTAATAGAATTAACTCAGTTATCAATCACTCTTAGCGATATTGTTCATTCAATTCAGTTAGAACGTGGGGCAAGTAGTTTATTTTTAAAACAACAAGGTGAACAATTTCAAACTGAATTATTTGAATATCGTACTAAAACTGATGTTGCAATAACTAAATTCCATGATTTATTAAGTGAAATTAACATTGATGAATATGAAGACAAATTTAAAGTTGAATTAGAGGATGTATTAGTAATATTAAATCAATTTTCTTCCATTAGAAATTCGATTTCTAGTTTATCTATATCACAACCAAAAGCAGTAAAATATTATACTGAAATTAATAATAAAGTATTTGATCTTGTTATAAAATCAACCCATATTTCTAGTTATCAAGATATTTTTACATTAAAAATGGCTTATGTTAACCTGTTACGAGCTAAAGAATCAGCAGGTTTAGAACGAGCTTTATTGTCAGCAGTATTTTCTCAAAAAAATATAAAACCTCAACAATTTAGTCAATTTAAATCTATCATTACCGCCCAAGACACTTATTTAAATCATGATGTTATGCGGTATTTGACTAAAGAACAACAAAATTTCCTAAATATTAATTTAGCATCTGGTAATAAGTTTATTGATGAAACTAATAGAATCCGAGATATTATTTACGCTGCTAATTTAAATAAATATATACTACCAGAAACTGTTACTCCTAAATATTGGTTTGCTATGCAGACTGGTAAAGTTGAATTATTAAAAAAAATAGAAGATAAATTAGCCAATGATTTGTATAATATAGCTAAAAACAAACATATTAGTAATAACAGTCATTTAAACTATCTGATCCTAACAATATTTATTAGTTCTAGTTTTCTTATTGGATTCTTTATTTTATTAATAAAAAGCACTACAACTCGTTTAATTCAAGCAGTACAAGTTGCGAATGCTATTTCTAATAAGAAACTGGATAATAATATTGAAACTAATCATAAAGATGAAATAGGTCAACTATTACAAGCATTTGATTGTATGCAAACCCAATTAAGGGAACAACTCCAGCATGATAAATTGATCTCTGATAAGGCGATACGAATAAATCAAGCTTTAGATAGAGCAACTACCAATGTTTTAATAACTGATAGCAATTATGACATTATTTATCTGAACAAAGCGGCTCAACATTTGTTTGTTAAATACGAATCTATAATCCGCCAAAAAATTCCCCTTTTTGATGCTAATAAAATATTAGGTTCTAATTTTACTTTATATCACAAAGATGATTATGAAAGTAAACTACAAACATTGGAAAAAATTAAAGATTCACATCGTACTAAAATTACCATTGGTAGCATGACCTTAGATCACATTATTACCCAAGTAACTAATGATAATAACGAGCATCTTGGAATTATTATTGAGTTTAATGATCGTACTATTGAAGTTGGTACTGAAAAAGAAATAAACGCAGTTATTCAGGCCGCTTCTGCTGGGGATTTTAAACCACGTATCAGTCTTGATAACAAAGAAGATTTTTTTAAGGTTTTTGCAACTAGCATTAATGAAATTATGGATTTTAATCAATCTGTAACCAATGATATAACAAATATTATTTCTGCACTATCCGAAGGCGATTTAACCAAAAAAATTGAAAATGAGTATTTGGGTGTATTTGATCAATTAAAGAATAATATGAATACCACGGTTACGAAATTAACTGAAGTCATAACCGCAATGTTACAAACTGCAAAAATAGTCAATGAAGTTGCTGATAAAATTTCCGTAAGCAATATGAGTCTCAGTAAAAGAACTGAAGAACAAGCGGCTTCATTGGAAGAGACTGCTTCTAGTATGCAAGAAATGACAGCAATAGTACAACAAAATTCTGATAATACGACTCAAGCTAGTAATTTAGCTGATAAAGCCAAACAAAAAGCTAAAGATGGTGGAGAAATTATCAAATTAACTACATTAGCTATGGCTGAAATTAATAAAAGTAGCAAGCAAATATCTGATAGAATTGGTGTTATAGATGAAATTGCGTTCCAGACTAATTTATTATCTTTAAATGCTGCTGTAGAAGCGGCTCATGCTGGAGAACATGGACGAGGTTTTGCTGTAGTTGCAGCTGAGGTTAGAAATCTGGCTCAACGCAGTGCCACAGCAGCTAAAGAAATTAAAAGTTTAATTCAAGATAGTGCTACCAAAGTAGAAGAAGGTACTAAACTAGTTAATCAGTCTGGAGAAATTTTAGCTAAAATTATGTCTGCCAGTAAAAAGGTTAGTGATATTATTTCAGATATTGCATCCGCCACTAGAGAACAGTCTTCTGGAATTCATCAAATTAATATGGCTGTATCTCAAATGGATGATATGACTCAACAAAATGCAGTTTTAGCGGGAGAGGCATCATCAACTGGCAAACTAATGAAAGAGCAAGCTCAAAAACTAGAAGGGCAAGTAGCATTTTTTTATGTCGGTGATATAGAATTAGTCACAACCCTGCAACCAGATACAATGTATTTACCCAAAAATGACAATCAACTTAATTTCCCAATATCAGAAAATAATGGTGATTGGGAAGATTTTTAAGTCTTGGATAAACTACAGCAATGTAATTAATATATATTTTGAATTTAATTAAGAATTGCTATAATCTATTATTATAAATATGTCCCAAAATTTAACATGGCTAAAAGGAGTGCGTCATTGCCCTTCTCCCAATTTTGATGAACGAACTACAGATATAGAATTATTGGTAATTCATTCTATAAGTCTACCAGCAGGTGAGTTTGGTGGGACTTTTATTGACCAATTATTTACTAATTCTCTGGAATATCGTCCTGATTTTGCAGAAATAATTAATTTACGAGTTTCAGCTCATCTATTAATTCGACGTGATGGAGAAATCATACAGTATGTGCCTTTAGATAAACGAGCTTGGCATGCTGGAGTTTCAAATTTTAATGGGCGTACTAAATGTAATGATTTTTCAATTGGGATTGAACTTGAAGGTTGTGATGATGTACCTTATACAGATATACAATATCAAAAGTTAGCTGAGGTAACTAAGATATTACAACAAACTTGGCCATCATTAACCAATATTGTTGGCCATTGTGATATAGCCCCTGAACGTAAAACTGATCCAGGACCATTATTTGATTGGAAGCGATTTAAAAATTCTATAAGGTAAATATTTAAGTATGATAACTCAAAAAGAAGCATTACAATTAATTGATATTTCAGCTAAAATGACTTCTAGTATTGCACAGGCAAGAACTGCTAACGGTGATACTGTAAAAGAAGATGATTTAAAAAGTTTATTTATTACTTGCGTTGATATGATACACGAAAAATATGAAAGTTTTTCCACAAATGAGCAAGATAGTGATGAAAAATTTGCAACTATTAGTGAAATGCATCGTATTTTTGCGGATAAGTTAACTGATCTTGAGAATAATAACTTTTCTGAAGAAAAATTTGCTAGTATTAGTGAGATGCATCGATTGTTTGCAGAAAAACTTACTACTATTGAACGTAGATTGGCCGCAATTCCAATACCACGTACTAGTAGACGACCAATTTAAAGTAAATCAGGTTAATATAACCCGAAAAAGTTGGGTTATTTCACTAACCCGACTTAATGTTGAGAAGGAGTTTTCTTAATATGATGCAAAGGAACTGTTGTCTTAGGTTCATCAACATAATGAGGACGATCTTTATTATCTATTCCTTGTTCATTGGCTAATTCTTGTTCTCTAGCTGTAATTAAAGCTAAACACATCCGTACATCATTAAATGTGTGTTCTGTTAACGGATACTCCTGTCCAGCTGATGGAGTTATTTCTTTAATAATATTAGTCAATACTTTACGCATTGACACCATAACTTGTTGTTCTTTAGATAACTCATCAAAATTCATAAATTAAACTTCCGTTAATTATACTAATTGTTTTATAGATTAATACCTTCACCAATAGTTGTTTCGGGAATGGAACATAGCGAATTTCCCGAAACCTTAAGTAACAAATTTTGACATTGGCGAAGGTATTGTAGATTATGACAGTGATCAAAGTTGTAAATTAACTCACTGCTATTAAATTATATAGTTATAACATTTATATTTTTCAAATCATAATAATTTATATGTTTTAATATGTAAAAAATGACAATCCAATTGAAGATAGTTTTTTACATTTTTTATCAATAGCTTAATAATAAAATATTAGCATATATCAATCTTGTTATACTAAATAAAAAAGTGTATAATATGTTAATTAAGAATTAAAAGCTAATAAAAAAAGTAGTATCTAATCTACCAAAAATATAAACCATTAAACCTTTAGAAGAACGAACTTTGGTTTTAAATCTTCTCCTTAGCCATTATCACAAGCAATAGAATCGACGCATATTTTTCAAATATTCACATGGAAAATTGCTTCAATCAATAGTATAAACACATCTTCTAAACGAATAAGTCTCATAACATACGCTTCATATAATGGTAAATTTGGGAACCAATCTTATAAAGATTGTGTAATTGTATATATCCTTTAATACAATTTTATTCCCTAACACCTTCGCTAATAGTTATTTCGGGAATGAAGCGAAGCGGATTTCCCGAAACATTCTGTCATTGGATATTGATTCCCCAAAGGAAAATCAATATTACTTCTTCATCTGTAAATTTAGAACAAGAATTATTACTCATTCTTTGACAATATTATTTTTCTTCAAACACTTTGCTTATGAATATTAAACGTGTTTCCCAGTTCTTTACTTAACCATTATTAATTTATCGCTTCAGTATACTTGTTTGGATATTTAGTTTTAACTCTTAATTCGCATATAGTATTTTAATCCAAACTTAGTATTAAGAAGAGATTTAAACAGTCTAACAAATATATAGCTTAAATTTTAACGTTTACGGAAAATACATATGAATATCACCGACTTACTTGCTTTCGGTGCTGCAAATGGCGTTTCGGATTTTCATTTATCTGCTGGGGTAGAACCAATGGTTCGGGTTAGTGGAGATATGCGACGAATAGATATACCTCCATTAGATCACTCTCAAGTACGAGATATGATTTACGATGTTATGAACGATAAGCAACGCAAAGAATATGAAAAATATATGGAATGCGATTTCTCATTTTCTATACCCGGAGTAGCCAGATTTCGGGTTAATGCTTATGTACAGAAACGTGGAGCTGGTGCTGTTTTACGGACAATTCCTTCTACAATTTTATCTTTAGAACAATTAAATGCACCACCTTTATTTAAAAAATTTGCGATGACCCATAAAGGAATTGTTACTGTTACTGGTGGTACTGGTTCTGGTAAATCCACTACTTTAGCAGCCATGATGAATTATCGTAATGAAACTGAATATGGTCATATTCTTACTATCGAAGACCCAGTGGAATTTGTTCATGAATGTAAAAGATGTTTAATTACCCAACGTGAACTTAAAACTA
This sequence comes from Thioploca sp., assembly GCA_030627235.1. GTDB lineage: Bacteria > Pseudomonadota > Gammaproteobacteria > Beggiatoales > Beggiatoaceae > DRQV01. Next base: position 3,655 of record DAOUSL010000141.1, on the reverse strand, counting down.
CCACTTTAAGTTTTGGAAATGCTCTTAAATCAGCTTTACGGCAAGATCCTAATGTTATTCTGATTGGAGAGTTGCGAGATTTAGAAACCATTCGCCTTGCCTTATCTGCTTCAGAAACTGGCCACGTGGTATTTGGTACTTTACATACAGCTTCTGCTGCTAAAACTATTGACCGAATTGTAGAAGTATTTCCAACTGCAGAAAAACCCACTATTCGTACTATGGTATCAGAATCAATTCAAGCAATTGTGGCTCAAAGTTTATTGAAAAAAATTGGTGGTGGGCGAGTAGCTGTCCATGAAATTCTAGTAGGTACTCCAGCTATTCGCAATCTGATCCGAGAAAATAAAGTAGCTCAAATGTATTCGTCTATGCAGACTGGACAAAAACATGGGATGCAAACTTTGGACGGAGAACTAGAAAAATTAGTACAGAAACGACTAGTTACCAAAGAACATGCTCGTGAATATGCTGTAAATAAAGATAAATTTGTTTAAATTTAAATTATGCTAAACCCGGAATTGAATTTTTCAGAATCAACTATTTCTTTTAAAGTTTCTTTCATAACCGTGTTCAGTATACTGTAAATGTTTACTATTAAACTTAATGAGGTTATACATGAAAGATGAAGTTGAATTAAGAATGTCTTCTGAAAAAGGAGAAGGAATTTTTGCCACTGTTTCATTTAAAATTGGTGAAATTGTAATAATTGGAAAAATTGAAAAAGAATTAGATAAGAATCATTCTCATGCTTCGCAAATAGGTGAAGAGGAATATATATTTCATTCTGGATTAATTAGTAAAGTTAATCATTCCTGTGATCCTAATTGTGGTATTCACGTAAATGAGACTGGAGCTCATGATTTTATAGCTAGAAGAACTATTGGTATTGATGAGGAAATAACCTTTGATTACGCTATGAGAAACTATGGTGTTGATTATTTCCCAAAGAAGTGTTTATGTGGCTCTACAAAATGTCGTGGTACAATTACTGGTTGGAAAGATTTATCAGATAAAAAGAAAACAGAATATCACGATTTTGCTGCTCCTTATCTATTTGAAATAGATAATGAAGCTATGATAGAGGATATTGCATAAAGCTAATAAATTGCTGAGGTATGGAATCAAAACGGCCTCAGCTTTACAAAGAGGAATATAGATATGGAAAGAGATGAAGCCATGGGCTTTATGATTAAATTGCTGAAATTAATGACAAAAGAAGGTGGTTCTGATTTATTCTTAACTGCTGCCTTTCCACCAGCAATGAAGCTTAAAGGTAAAATGACTCCAATGACCAAAAAAGCTTTAACTGCTGGTGATTCAATGGCTTTGACTCAGTGTATCATGAATGATAAGCAGTTGAAAGAATTTGAAGAAACTCAAGAATGTAATTTTGCTATCCATCCACCAGGTCTCAGTCGATTTCGGGTTAATGCCTTTATACAACAAGGTTGTCAAGGCGTGATCATGCGTATTATTGAAGCTGAAGTACCAGACTTTGATAAATTAAATTTACCACCAGTTCTTAAGGAAATAATTGCTGCAAAAAATGGTTTAATTATTATGGTTGGTGGTACTGGTTCTGGTAAATCAACCACAATGGCGGCTTTAATAGATAATCGAAATCGTAATTCTTACGGTCATATAATTACCCTTGAAGACCCAATTGAATATGTGCATCCGCATAAAAACTGTTGTATTACGCAACGGGAAGTTGGAGTTGATACCAAAAGTTGGGGAGCAGCTTTACATAACACTTTACGCCAAGCACCAGATGTAATTTTGCTAGGAGAAATCCGAGATGCTGAAATTATGAACTTTGGGATGGAATTTGCCCAAACTGGCCATTTAGCAATGGGAACTTTACATGCTAATAATGCTAACCAAGCCGTTGATCGTATAGTTGGTTTTTTTGATATAGAAACTCAGAAAAAAATGTTAGCTGATTTATCTTTAAACTTGAAAGCTATAATTTCCCAACGTTTAGTGAAAACAGTAAGTGGAGGTCGAGCTGCTGCAATTGAAATTTTGCGTAATTCGCCTTTGATTTCCGAACTAATTGCTGTTGGTGATGTTGGTGGAATTAAACCAATCATGGCCAAATCTTCTGACTTAGGTATGCAGACCTTTGACCAAGCTTTATTTGCGTTAGAACAAGCAGATAAAATTAGTTACGAAGAAGCAATTGCTAATGCCGATTCACCTAATGAATTACGTTTAAAAATTAAATTAGAAGGTAAAGATGCTCAAGGTGGTTTAGGGCCATCTGACCTTCAACTAATTGAAAAGGATGAAAAAGGCGGACATTAGTATCAAATATTTTCATGCTGATTTAGCGTATGCAATGTTAAAAATAGAATTAGTAGTGGTAAAAAATGAAATATTTTGTAATATTAAGTTTATTATATGGTTGTGCTAATTTTTCAGCTCCACATTCGACTGTTTTGCCGAATGGCACGACCCGAATTAATAAATCCATCCAAACTTGGAAAGAGATTTTAGAACAGAATGTCATTATGCAAAAAACTGACTATTCTTGTGGTGCTGGAGCTATGGCTACTTTAATGCATTATTATTTTGCAGATAATATCACTGAAGAAATAATATTACAAGATATTTCTAGCCATCTTAGTTCTGATGAAATGAAAATTCGTAAAAAAGATGGTTTTTCTATGTTTGATTTGCAGCAATTTGCTAAACGACGTGGTTATAAAGCGGTAGGAATTAAATTAAAACCAGCAACCCTATTAAAATTACGAGGGCCTGTATTAGTATATGTAGAAACTAAAGGCTATAAACATTTTGCCATTTTAAGAGGAGTTAAAAATAACTTAGTGTTTCTAGCTGATCCAAGTCGTGGTAATTTGCGTATGTCAATTGAGGATTTTACTAAAGAATGGAAAGGAGTTACTCTAGTTTTAGGGAAAAAAGGGTTTGGTACTCCAACTGAACATAAGTTATCAGTTCAAGAACATGAACTAATAAAAAACGAACTTAGAATAGTCAGAAATGGATTATATCACTAGTTCCCTATTCGCTAGGGAAACTATAATTATTCTTTATAAATCGTTATGAGAACCATCACAAAATGGTGGTTTTTTACTGTGTTTGCATTGACATAGATGAGCTGATCCAGTTTTATCAGGAGAAAATTCTACTGGTTTAAAATCAGTACCAGCATGTGACCCATCACAAAATGGTTGGTTTTTAGACTTACCACAACTACACCAATGATAAGTTTTATCTGCATCCAACTCTACTTTAATCGGTTTTTTATCTGCTATAATTGGTTTATCCATAAATATTTTCCTATAATTAAAAATAATTAATCCAAAATTGAAACTTCAGAAACATTTAATAATGTAATACAAAAATTATTACTTTGCAAGTTTTGTAAGAAATTCTTATAGTTGATTTATAATAATTCTTAATTATAAATGCTTAATTCTTAGTTAAATTCAAAATAAATTACTTAAAAATTATGGTAGTGTTATAGATGTAATGCCAAGATAAATTATATTAAGAAAAACATTTATTATAATGATGAATAAAAGAATCCCTACCCAAATTGCTCCAAATATGGTTTACTAATTTTTTTGAAAAGGAAAGAGTTTTTCTCACAAGACGTGCAATACGTTGACGTAACGTTTAATCT
>DAOUSL010000226.1 GCA_030627235.1 Thioploca sp. | reverse complement strand
TTTCAAAAAAATTAGTAAACCATATTTGGAGCAATTTGGGTAGGGATTCTTTTATTCATCATTATTATAAATGTTTTTTTTAATATAATTTATCTTGGCATTACATCTATAACACTATCAATAGCTTTAGTCAATTTCACGTCGGTAATACAATCATACTTAAGCTATATTAATTTCCTTATTTAGGAAAGATGTCTATTCTATTAAATCCACCAATCATATATTTAATATGAACCTCTATCAAAGAATTTATTGAAATTAATTCAAATACAGTATAATCAAACTATATTCTAAATTTGAGTTAATAATGAAAATATTAGTTAGTAATGATGATGGCTATCTAGCACCTGGTATTATTTGTTTGGCGGAAACCTTACAAAAATTTGCTGATATAACTGTTATTGCTCCAGATCGTAATCGTAGTGGTGCTAGTAATTCTCTTACGTTGGATCATACTTTGCGAATTAACAAGGCAAGTAATGGTTTTTCATATGTAAATGGAACGCCTACTGATTGTGTGCATTTAGCTATGACTGGTTTATTAGAAGAATTACCAGATATTGTAGTTTCTGGGATTAACGCTGGAGCTAATTTAGGAGATGATGTGTTATATTCTGGTACTGTTGCCGCAGCAATGGAAGGCCGTTTTTTAGGTTTGCCAGCATTAGCCATATCTTTAGCTAGTTTTACTCCTAAACACTATGCAACAGCAGCTAAAGTAGCAGAACATTTAATAGAACGCTTGCAAACTAAATCTCTGTCTTTACCAAGTAACACTATTTTAAATGTTAATGTGCCAGATTTACCTTGGGACAAACTGACTGGTATACAAATTACTCGTTTAGGCAGTCGTCATTGTGCCGAAGCAGCTATTAAAACTGAAGATCAATTTGGACTTCCAGTTTATTGGATTGGGCCTGCTGGTGGCGAACGTGATTCGGGGCCTGGTACAGATTTTAATGCTATTAATCAAGGTTTTGTATCTATAACGCCATTGTCTGTAGATTTAACCAATCACACAGTAATCGATAATTTAAAAGATTGGTTACAATAATGCTTAAATATTAGGCAACAGTGAACAATTAAAAAATTAAGAGGTATTAACTATTAAAATCCTTTACCTGTTAGAAAAAATAGCAATCCCTATGTTTTGGCTGGGATTATTCTTTGTTATTACTACATTTCTATCATATATTTCTTACGCTTATGAATTTCAAAGATTATTTGATATAAACATTCATAGAGTATTAGTGTTGTTAGACTTACGCAAAGAAAATACTTTAGCAACTTGGTTTTCTAGTATATTATTTTTAATGACTGGATTAGCTTTTGTCTTGTTAGGTTGGAGTGCAAATTTTAAAATTGCTAATTGGCAACGTTTTATATTTAAACTAACAGCAATAGGGGCAGTTTTATTATCTGCTGATGAGGTAGCAAGTATTCATGAAACAACTGGTAAATGGGGAAAAAGAATTGCTGAAGATTTAATCTCTTTTTTACCTGTGGATGAAAGAGGATTTGTTTGGGTATTAATATTTGCCCCAATAGCAATAGTTGGTTTAATAGCTACTGTAATCGCATTGTCTAAAGTTATTAACCAAAATTATCAACGAATAGCAACTGTGGCTTTATGGTTAGCAGTATTTTGTTTACCAGCAGTTTTTATCTTTGAAATATTTGAATGGATATTTTATTCTGAAAAATTGAAAGTTTTAGGCTGTTGGGAAGAAGTATTTGAACTGTTAGGAATGTATAGTTTATTTATATGTGCGTTACTAATTGCTAGACAAAATAAATTATGAAATATTATCGGATTTTTCTATTCATAGCATTATATAGTTTAATTTTATTACTGGTTGAATGGCAAACTTCACAGCTTTTTGTTCGGCAATTTTTTACTGATATAGGTCAGCATGAAATTACTGGCTATGCTATTAATACCACGTTAAGTGCATTTTTATTGTGGGCTACTGCATTGTTATTTGTTATCAGTTTGTCTTGTGTTAAGAAAAAAAATGTGGAATATTGGTTTTTTATCTCTCAAATCATTATGTTTGTTTATTTAGGTTGTGATGAACGTTTTTTAATTCATGAAAGCATAGGCAAATTTTTAGGACGTAATGATGCTTATTTGTTGCTGGGATTAGGTCTAGTTGAAGTTGGATTGTTGACATGGTTAGGCAATTTACAACAGAAAACCCAATTAGCTCGTAAATTTTTGTATGTTGCTGCGGTTTTATTTTTTATAATGGTGGTGATTGATGCTAAATTTCCAAAAGATATGTTATTACGTTTATCTTTGGAAGAACTTGCTAAACTATGGGCGGATATATTTTTATTTTTATTTGCTTGGGAGATTATGCAGCAGAAAATTGGAAATCGTAGAATCTAATATTTTTTAATCATGATACCCACAAAAGTGGGTATTTAAAATTATAATCTAGCTATATCAATCATTTTCTGCAAGCATACAATAAACTAATTCATGATCACCACTTTCAATATTTGGATGAATTGAAGTAAAATCAGGATTATTAGTCCAAATAATTGTTGTGCCAGATAAAATTGCTGCATCTAAACTTATCATGGCTTGAGTTTTGTTTTTGCAAGTATTTGGAACTTTAATCCAATTTTCGGACGACGAAGATAACCATTGTACCTTTTTCTTTAATAAACTTGATAACGGTTCATGCTTAGTGGTGTTAAGCTGATTTTCTAGTAATGATAATAAACAGCAAGGTATCCAAAACCGAATAGCTGAATTTTGTAAACGGACAAAACAATGTTTAGTATCATTATTAGACTTAGATAATAAATCTAATACTACATCATAATCCAAAATAATATTTAACATGATTTTTTAATAAAAATGTGAGATTGAATTGATTACATGACTAGTTATAATTACCAGCCATAAAATTAGTAGCATAATACCTGTTTATTCAGATAAATTCCACTATTAGAATAGTATCCAAATGTTATATAACATGCGTAAGTTGGTTTGCGTGGTAAATATTATAACAAAAAAACCTTTCAGTTACTTAGTGAATTCTTTACGCAAATAAGTAATCAATTCCCACATTTGTTGTTCAGAAAGCCCAATATCTGTCCCAGGCCCTACTGAAACCATTTCAGTATCATCACTACCATTCATCATAATCCAAAATAATTGTCCATCTTTCCTATTTAGCATGTAATCTGGAATACTGAATGCGGCTGGTTTTATTTCTATATTTTCAGCATGATAACCTTTACCATCACCTTTTTTACCATGACATTTACTACATTTTCTTTTATAAAGACGACTAGTTATTTTTAAAAGTTGTTCATCCATTTTCACTATTGGATTTTGCATATCGAGATATTTTTGAGGAGCAGTTGGAATTTGATGTTCTCCTGCATTTGCAATACTAGTAAGAAAAATTCCTAAAATAATTATAATTTTCATGTTAGACCTTGGTGTTATTTGGTATAGAAACTGTAAATGATGAACAAATAGATATTGCTAAATTTACTCTGATAGATAGGGAGTTCGGAGATATGGGGTTGATGGTGGAATTGGGTTTAAATAGTAGTATTATTCTGAATACCCCAATATTATCAATATGCTTGGGGTATTAGATTATGTGTTAATTATCCAACTAAAAGAACCATTAAAGCCCCTGTTAATTGACCATTATCATCAGTGAGTGGTGCATAATTAGCATCACATTGCTTACCAAATAAAGTAACTTGTCCACTGAAAGAACGTTTTTCAATTAAAGCCTTATAGCCAGAATTATCTCTATCAAGCTTTGTATTAATGGCAGGTGTGCCATCTTCCTTCATTAAAGTTGTGTGTGTTCTAACGAAATCTTCGTTTTCATAAGTAAAAATAGTGCTTTCTTGAGTAGCCATTTATAACACCTCATAAAGTTAAATTTAAGTAATACACAATCATTTTAAAAAATTATTTAATACCTACTACAAATAATATAATACTTAATTTTCAATAATAAATCAAATAAATATAAAACTTATTCTCAAAGATTGGGAATTAGGAGATGATATTAAAGTATTAGACATCTTTCCTAAATACCAAAAGTAATATAGCTGTATGATTGTATTAACGACGTAAAATTGACCAAAATGAGTATACAGTTAATTACGGACTGTAGGATGTAATGAGTTTACAAATTACATTTTTCGAGTCGCACGATTGATGCAATTCCCTTCGTTCATTGCATCCTACATTTATATAACCTTATTTAGGAAAGATACCTATTGAGCATCTAGTTAGAAATACACTTCATCCAATTTTTAAAAAGTTGCTAGTTGAGTTACAATGATTCCTAAATTAGCACAGTAAATAATCCCAAATGTCACGATTACTAATTCAAAACTACCATTCTGAAGTAGAAAAAATCATCCAATATGGTGGTTCCCGTAAAGAAACTTCGATCCGTGTAGCATTCCAAAATCTACTAAATACCTATTGCGAATCTAAGAAATTTATCTTAATTCCAGAACTAGAATACCGTACCAAACATAATACTACTGTTTATCCGGACGGAACGGTTAAGGATGCTCTTCGGTTGCCTTGGGGTTACTGGGATCTAAAGATCAAGATGATGATTTAGATAAGGAAATTAGGGCTAAATTTGCTAAAGGTTATCCCAATGATAATATATTATTTGAGGATTCCCAACAAGCGGTCTTAATTCAAGGCAACAATGAAGTTAACCGAGTATCGATTGCGGATGCAAGCAAATTAGATGCGTTGTTTAATCAATTCATCAATTATGAACGTCCAGAGGTTAGAGATTTCAGACAGGCTATTAACTAATTTAAAGCCGATTTACCCACCGTTGTTGAGACTCTACGTTCTACCATAGCCAGCCAAAAATCTAAGAAGTTCAAAGCAGCTTTTAAGAAATTATTCAATTTGTGCAAGGAATCTATCAATCCCAAGATTAATGAGTTTGATATTCAAGAGATGATTATTCAACACATTTTGACCGAGGATATTTTCCTGACTGTGTTTAATGAGAGTCAATTTCATCGTGAGAATGTGATTGCTAGGGAATTGGAATCTGTGGTTAGCACGTTTTTTACTGGTATAGCAAAAATAGTATAAAATGATTAAATATTATAGAGAGTGAAAAGTTCATCAATAGAACAATATTTTTGTTTTCGAATAGCTTTAGCTTGTGCCCATTTATGTTAAATGGGATTAAGTTGTGGCGAATAAGGTGGTAAGAAGAATATGAC
>DAOUSL010000121.1 GCA_030627235.1 Thioploca sp. | reverse complement strand
TAATTATAGTTTTTAAAAAAAAAGGTTTTAAAGAATTATATTAAATCTTAATTCAAAAGTAAGTCAAGATCTGGTTTTTGATTTAACCAATAATTATAGTTTTTAAAAAAAAAGGTTTTAAAGAATTATATTAAATCTTAATTCAAAAGTAAGTCAAGATCTGGTTTTTGATTTAACCAATAATTATAGGAAAATAGAAATGCAAAGGTTTTTAAAAATAGGTTTGTTTTTAATATTGAGTCCAATTTTCTTGAATTCAGTATTCGCAGGAGGATGGGATAAAAATAAAGGGAATGATACTATTGTTTTAAAAGGTGAGTTAATTTGTATTGGTTGCAGTTTAAAGAAGCTATCTGGAGCTGATGCTCAATGTAGTTTATATAGCAATCATGATGTCGGATTAAAATTAAATGATGGAACTTTCTGGAACTTTGTTAATAATGATACTGGTCATGATATTATTCGTGGACATAAAACAGTAATTGGTAAACAAGCAACTATAAATGGTTGGATGTATCCTAATGCACATATGATCGAAATTGAAACGATTGATGTTGATGGAGTAACTTCTAAAGAAATAGCAATAACTTCATTAGAAGAGGATAAGGCAGTAGCTAAATTATTAACTAATCGTAAACTAGGAGAAATTCCAGTTTCTTCTTCACATAAACATTAATTAAACATGAAATATCTTAGTAATATATTTTTTATACTTATACTTTTAGTTTTATCAACTACACAAGTTACTGCTGAAGGTAAAGTAGGTAGCAAAGCAATAGATTTTAAAGCAATAACTTTAGATGATAAACAAATATCATTACAAGCTGATTATATCGGTAAAAAGCCTGTATTGCTTGTATTCTGGGCTACTTGGTGTCATAACTGTTTACGTGAGATTCCAGATTTAATTAAATTTGACAAACAATTTGGTGAAAGTTTTCCTATAATAGCAATAAATGTAGGTATTAAAGACACGGTTGAAAAAACAAAAAAATACCAAAAAGAACATAATTTACAATACCAATTTATCTTTGATGAAGGTGGAGTTATTAGCAAATCATATAAAATAGTTGGTACTCCAACTCAGATTGTCATAGGAACTAACGGTAAAATTATGTATCGAGGTGTAAGTGTTCCAAAAATAGAAGATGTTAAAAAAAATTGGGATAGAATTACAAGCAAATGAAATTTATTACCAAGGCGATTGCCTTGGTAAATGGTTAGCCTTTTATTATCATTGCATAAGCTGAATGATTATGAATAGATTCAAAGTTCTCTGATTCAATTGAATAAGAAGATATTCTTTGGTCTTCATTAAGTTTAGCTGCAACATCTCGAACTATATCTTCAACAAATTTAGGATTATTATAAGCTTTTTCAGTAACACTCTTTTCATCTGGACGTTTTAATAGACCATATAATTCACTAGAAGCTTCCTTTTCAGCTAAATCAATAATATCTTCAATCCATAAAAAACCATTAGTTTTAACCATAATTGTAATATGAGAACGCTGATTATGAGCTCCAAAATCAGAAATTTCTTTAGAACAAGGACATAAACTAGTAGCTGGAATAATAACTTTCAAAGTAATTACCGGAATATTATTAACTAACTCTCCTATAAATGTTACTTCATAATCAAGTAGACTTTTCACTCCAGAAACTGGAGCTGATTTTCTAATAAAATAAGTAAAAGTCATTTCTATATGTCCAGATTCTGCTTCTAAACGAGTGGTCATTTCAGAAAGCATCACCTTAAACGATTCAATCGTAATCTCATATTCATGTTCATTAAGAATTTCCACAAACCGTGACATATGAGTGCCTTTAAAGTTATGTGGTAAATTAACATACATATTAAAATTAGCGATAGTATTTTGTTCTCGTCCAGAACGATCTTTAACTCGCACTGGGTATTTAATATCTTTAATTCCTACTTTATCAATAGCAATGTTGCGTGTATCAGCACTACCTTGAACATCAGGCATAACTGTCATATTATAAAATTCCTTAGTTTTTTAAATATAGAAAAAATGGGTTAGGTTGTATTACCTAAATGATTAGTAATAGAATTGATTATTCCATCAACATCTAACCCACATTGAGTTAAAAGCATAGCAGTATCACCATGGTTAATAAAATTATCTGGCAAACCTAAATTTAATACTGATATTGAACTTTTATGTGCATATAAACTTTCATTAACTGCACTACCAGCTCCACCCATTACAACGTTTTCCTCTATAGTTACTAGTAACTCATGTTGTGTAGCCATTTGTAAAATCATGTCAATGTCTAACGGTTTAACAAAACGCATGTTAACAACAGTTGCATCCAATTGTTGAGCAACTTTTAATGCAACAGTCAATAAAGTCCCAAATACTAAAATAGCGATCTTACTACCTTCTCGAATTAATTTAGCCTTACCAATCGTTAAAGTAGTTAACTTAGGGTCAATTGCCACTCCCGTTCCACAACCACGTGGATAACGAACTGCACTAGGCCCATCATATTTAAAACCAGTAGATAACATTTGTCGACATTCATTTTCATCAGCTGGGGTCATGACTAACATGTTGGGGATACAACGTAGATAAGACAAGTCAAAACAACCAGAATGAGTTGGACCATCTGCACCAACTAATCCACCTCGATCAATAGCAAATAAAACTGATAAATTTTGTAATGCAACATCATGAATTAATTGATCATAAGCTCGTTGTAAAAAAGAAGAATAAATCGCAACAACTGGTTTCAAACCTTCACAAGCTAATCCTGCCGCCAAAGTTACACTATGTTGTTCAGCAATCCCAACATCAATATAACGATCAGGAAATAATTTAGAAAAATCAACTAATCCTGAACCTTCACACATGGCTGGAGTAATTCCAATTAAATTTTCATCCTGGGTTGCCATATCACACAACCAACTACTAAAAACTTGAGTATAAGTTGGAATAACAGTTTTTTTAGCAACCATTTTTCCAGTTTTAGGATCAAATGCTGTAACTCCATGATAAGTACAAGGATTATTTTCAGCACTAGGAAAACCTTTACCCTTTTGAGTAATAATATGTAAAAATTGGGGCCCTTCTAAAAACTTCATATTATTCAAGGTGGAAAGTAAATTAGGTAAATCATGACCATCAATAGGACCAATATAATTAAAACCTAATTCCTCAAATAAAGTTCCTGGAATAATCATACCTTTCATATGTTCTTCAGTACGTTTAGCCAATTCTCGCATGGTTGGCATCCGTTTAAGAATTTGTTTACTACCTTCTCGTACTGAAGCATAAAATTGGCTAGATAAAATTTTAACTAGATAATTGGATAGTCCACCTACATTCGGAGAAATTGACATATCGTTATCATTTAAAATAACCAATAAGTTAATGTCTTCTATATCACCAGCATGATTTAATGCTTCAAATGCCATACCGGCTGTCATAGCCCCATCACCTATAATGGCTATAGATTTTCTATCTGATTTTAAATGCCTATTAGCTATTGCCATTCCCAAAGCAGCACTGATGGAAGTACTAGAATGACCTACTCCAAAACTATCGTAAATACTCTCACTACGTTTAGGAAAACCAGCAATTCCATTGTATTGACGTAAATTCGACATTTTATCACGTCTACCAGTGAGAATCTTATGCGGATAGCTTTGATGTCCAACATCCCAAATTAAACGATCTTCAGGAGTATTAAAAATATAATGGAGAGCAATAGTTAGTTCAACTACTCCTAAGTTAGAAGCAAAATGCCCCCCAGTACGGCTTAAAGTTTCTACTAAAAACTCCCGTAATTCATTTGCCAATTGTGGTAGTTCAAGCTCTGATAAATTACGTAAATCTTCAGGATTTTCTATTTGTTCTAGTAATGGTTGAGTCATTAATAAGTCAAAGTTAGTATATGAATAATATTTATTCCCTTAGCATCAAAATTTTTAAACTACTTTATCAATATTAGTTATAAAGGAACATTTTTTGCGTTAAAATTAATAATAAAATCTCAGGATATTTTTTCAATTCCAATTCTCTAAATATTTATAAACCACTATAGTATAACTTTATGTTTAAAAATTCAATTTAGTTATTAATAATCCTAAAGTATAAAATTAAACTAACTAAAATTTTTGAACTTAAAATACATGGTATAATTTCCTATCCCAAATATTTTATTATTTCAAAATTCATGGTTTCAAATACTTAAAGAATACCAATATGAAAAAAATAATTCTACTTATATGCTTATCTACAATTTTTAGTTTAAATTATGTTTTTGCTAAAGATGAACGTACAGTAATAATGTCACCAGAAATACGAATTATTGAACGAAAACATGAAATTCCATCTCTACAAATGGAAATGGTTCAACATTTTCTAAACCGACCCAAAATTGTTACACCAGATGAAATTGCAGATATGGGTTATATTATTTCAAATACTGAAAATTCTTTATTTGTAAGTCAAGGTAGTAAAATTTATGTTCGTAATCTCAATGATGCAACACAAGGGAAAAAATATGCCATTATACGACTGGGACAAGCCTATCGTAATCCTGCTGAAAACAGTGAAGATGTATTAGCATATGAAGGAATTTATCTTGGAGAATCAATAGTTGAAAAAGTTGGTGATCCAGCTGTATTGAACGTTACTTCATCAATAATGGAAATTGGTAATGGCGCCCGTTTAACCCCAGTTGAGAAAAATGGTTTTCCAGAGGATTTTTATCTCCATTCTCCAGATAGTTTAGAAGAAGCTTATATTATTGCTTTAATTGATGAAACTTTATCAATAGGAAAATATCAAATTGTAGTGATAAACAAAGGGATAGATAGTAATATAGAAAAAGGACATATATTAGCAATTGAAAAAAATAATCGTTTTACTCAAGATAAAATTTCTAATGAAAGTATTATGTTGCCAAGAGAGTTAATAGGAAAATTATTAGTTTTTCAGGTTTTTGAACAAGTAAGTTATGCTTTAGTCACTAAAGCAGATAAACCCATTAATCAATTCGATATTGTCACATTACCTTGAAAGTTATAAATCTAGAATATTGGTTGGCTTTATTATATGCTCCTGGCGTAGGACCAATTAATTTTATGCGTTTGATCAAACATTTTGGCGATCCAGAGGCTGTTTTTACTGCTAGTCGAGATGAATGGAAAGACATAAATATGAAAACCAATTTGATTAAATATTTAGAAAATATTGATTGGAAAACTACCGAAAATGATTTGCAATGGTTAGAACAACCTGATAACCATATATTAACTTTCGAACATCCAGATTATCCTCCCATGTTAAAAAATATTGATGATGCACCACCAATGTTATTTGTTCATGGTGATTATAAATTACTAAAAACCCAGCAAATAGCTATTGTAGGAACTCGCAAAGCTTCTAAAGAAGGAGAAAAAATTGCAATAGAGTTTGCTGCTAATTTAACTTATCAAAATTTTACAATTACTAGTGGTATGGCTTATGGCATTGATGGTGCTGGTCATACGGGGGCTTTAAATGCTAACGGTAAAACTATTGCAGTTGCTGGTACTGGTTTAGATCGGGTTTATCCATCAGGTCATCGAGAACTTGCTCATAAAATTTCTCAAAATGGAGGTGCTTTAGTTTCAGAATTACCTATTGGAACTACAGTTAAACGCCAGAATTTTCCAATTAGAAGTCGCATCGTAAGTGGTTTAAGTTTAGGAGTATTAGTTATAGAAGCTCCTAGTAGAAGTGGGGCTTTGTATACTGTTCAACATGCACTTAAACAAGGAAGAGAAGTTTTTGTAATACCTGGTTCGATTTATAATCCATTAGTAAAAGGTTCTCACCGTCTGATAAAAGAAGGGGCAAAATTAGTAGAAAATATAAATGATATTCTTGAAGAATTACATATTTATCGACCTTCAATTCCAATAACCAATCCAATTGTAAAAACTCTTACTCAAGTAAAACCAAAAGTAACTAATTTAGATAATGAACATCAGCTTATTCTAGATCATTTGATTAATAATCCTAGTACAATAGACAATTTAGTTGAATTATCTGGTTTAGATGTTAGCAAAATTTCTTCTATTCTACTAATGTTAGAGTTGCAAGGTTTAATTACTATGCAAGCAGGTGGGTTATACGGATTAAAATGATCCAATCACGAATTAATCTTACATAAATTATATTTAGAAATACCTACCACTATTAATCATCCCAGTATAACTTTGTACAAGTTGATTAAATATGTTATCGTAACGACTATTATTAAAAGAACCAGATTTGCTACAAAGGTTATCAACTATAACAAGGCTTATTTTGAATCAAATATTCGCAACCACAATCGCATCGTTATTAAATCAAGCATTACAATTAAATCAGACTAGTTTAGCAGCTTTAGATGAAATAACTGACAAAGTTATTCGTATTAATTTGATTGGAATTGAAAGTAGTTTTAGTTTATTTCCAGATGATAAAGGAATTTTTATTCTTAATAATTATCAAGGTGAAGCTAATGTTACTATTGAAATAGCCCCTTTCACTTTATCCCATTTAATTCTGAACTCAAATGCTAATTTAGACAATACTACTGAAATTAATATTATTGGAGATAAAGAAGTTGCTGTAAAGTTATTGGTTATTATTAAACAGTTAGACATTGACTGGGAAAAACAACTATCCCAAAAACTAGGTTCAATTGTCCATATTTTTGGTGACACGATTCGTTCCTCAAAAAATTCTATAAACAACCAATTTAATAATTTAGAAACCAATTTAATTCAACAATTGAATTTACCAACTAAAGTTGAAATGAAAAATTTTACTAGTGCAATAGAAATTTTGCGTAATGACTTAGAACGTTTGGAGCAACAAACTCAAGAATTAACATGAAAATTATTCGCCAAATAATACATATGTTAACCATTTACCGTATTTTGGCACGGTATGGATTAGACGAACTATTATTCTCAACTAAATTATTTAAACCATTACGTTTTTTTTCCTATCTACTGCCTGGTTATTGGATAAGTTCTAAAAAAATTAATAGAGCTATACGAATTAGATTGGCATTAGATGAACTAGGTCCAATCTTTATAAAATTTGGTCAAATTCTATCTACTCGCTGTGATTTATTACCAGATGATATAGCATTTGAATTAGCTAAATTACAAGATAATGTAGCTCCATTTTCTTATGAAGAAGTTCAACAAATTTTAGAAAAAGCTTATGCTATGCCATTAGAAAAAGTGTTCTCTAAATTTGATGAAGTGCCAATTGCTGCCGCTTCTATTGCTCAAGTTCACTCTGCTAAATTATTTAATGGTAAACATGTAGTAGTAAAAGTTTTAAGACCTGGAATTAAAAGTAGAATAAAAAAAGATATAGAATTATTGTATTTATTTGCTGGATTAGCTAATCGTTACTGGACTGATGGTAAAAGATTACGACCCATAGAAGTAGTGGCAGAATTTGAGAAAAATTTATATGATGAATTAGATTTAGTTCGAGAAGCAGCTAACGGCACTCAGTTAAAACGTAATTTCAAAAATTCTAATCAACTATATGTTCCTGAAGTAGAATGGGATTATACATTAAATAACGTGATGGTGATGGAGCATATTAGTGGAATCCAAGTTAGTGATATGCAAAGTCTTAAGAAACATGGAGTAAATCTCAAACATTTATCCGATATTGGCGTCGAAATTTTCTTTACTCAAGTTTTTCGGGATAATTTTTTCCATGCTGACATGCATCCAGGGAATATATTTATCGATATTAAAAACCCTTCTCAGCCTCATTATATTTCAGTTGATTTTGGAATTATGGGAACTTTAAGCAAAGAAGATCAGCATTATTTAGCTGCTAATTTTCTAGCTTTTTTCCAACATGATTATCGGCGGGTAGCAGAATTGCATGTACATTCTGGATGGGTACCTCCTAATACTAGAGTGGAAGAGTTTGAGGGTGCAATTCGTAGTGTTTGTGAGCCAATTTTTGATAAACCATTAAAAGAAATTTCTTTTGGAATGGTTTTGTTACGCTTATTTCAAACTGCTAGACGTTTTCAAATGGAAATCCAACCACAATTGGTATTATTGCAAAAAACTTTATTGAATATTGAAGGTTTAGGACGACAACTTTATCCAGAATTAGATTTATGGCAGACAGCTAAACCATTTTTAGAACGTTGGATGGATGAACGAGTTGGAATTCGAGCTTTTCTGAAATCTATTCGTAATAATGCTCCAATATGGGCTGAGAATTTACCTGAACTGCCAATGCTGGTACATGAAACTTTAATCCAACATCAAGCTGATTCTGCTCATCTAAAACGTCTTAATAATGAATTAGAACAGATGCGAGAAGAAACTAAACTGGGGCATGAACGAATTATGCTCATATTGATTGGTTGTGCATTTATAATCAGTGCCAGCATTATATTAGGCCTAAAAACTTGGAGTGTATTTAATTTAGGAATACTACAATTAGGTGTTATGTTAGGTAGTATTGGCAGTATAATATTATTGTGGGTATGGAGTAAACATTAACTTGGAGTATATATGTTTAGATTATTAGTAATTTTAACAGGTTTTATTTTGGTAGCTTGTTCGTCATCAGCAAATCAACCAATAACTACCCAAATGCTATCAGATATTAAAAAAATTAACACGAATGAGGTATTAATAGAAGATATTAGTATCTTAATGACAGAATTATTTCCAATCGAAGTTAATATAGTTGCCAGTGGTAATTTACCGAACTCTTGTACTGTAATTGACCAAATTATTGAAGAACAAAAAGGCGATACTTTAACCTTAAAAATTACTGCTAAACCTCATCCAACTTGTTCTAATAATATTAAACAAGCATTTGCTGAAGTAATCCCACTTGATGTTGCTGGTCTAACTTCAGGTCTTTATAAAATTAAAGTTAATAATAAAACTGATGCTTTTGAATTAGGTATAGATAATATTATTCGTTAAAAAATGCCAATTATATCTACTAAAAATTTATGCAAGTATTTTCCAGTTCATAGCGGTTTTTTATCTAAAGTTTCTGGTTGGATAAAAGCTGTTGATGATATTTCATTTGAAATTTATCCAGGTGAAACTCTTGGTTTAGTTGGAGAATCAGGGTGTGGTAAAACTACTGTGGGACGAGTTTTATTACGCTTATTAGAACCAACTTCTGGTGAAATATATTTTGAGGGTAAGAAAATATTGGAAATGAAAAAATCTGAATTGCGTAATACAAGACAACATATGCAAATCATTTTTCAAGATCCGTATAGTTCACTTAACCCACGTATGACAATAGGTAATATCATAGGAGAATCCATTAAAGTTCATGGAATTGCTAAAGGGATTCAATTAGAGCAACGAGTTAATAAATTACTTGATCGAGTAGGTCTATCACCTTCTTATATATCTCGTTATCCACATGAATTTTCTGGTGGACAGAGACAACGAATTGGAATTGCAAGAGCATTAGCATTAAATCCTAAATTTATTATTTGTGATGAAGCCGTATCAGCATTAGATGTTTCGATTCAAGCCCAAATCATTAATTTATTGCGTGATTTACAAGCTGAATATAATTTATCTTACTTATTTATCTCTCATGATTTAAATGTTGTCCAATATATTGCAGATCGGGTTGCAGTGATGTATTTAGGCAAAATAGTTGAAGTTGCATCTGCCACAACCTTATTTAAATCGCCTCAACATCCTTATACTAAAGCTTTGATTGCAGCTAATCCAATCCCAGATCCAGATATAATTCATGAAAATAAACTACTTGAAGGTGATGTTCCCTCACCATTGAACCCACCTGCTGGTTGTCGTTTTCATACTCGTTGTCCAGTAGTTATGGAAAAATGCCGGCATATTGAACCAGAATTAGCAACTTTAGCTACAGGAAAACATTTAGTTTGGTGCCATTTACAAACCGAGTTAAAAACTTAGGAAACTTGACAAATAATATCTACTTTAGTATCATTTTTTTACTCGGGGCGTAGCGCAGCCTGGTAGCGCACCACAATGGGGTTGTGGGGGTCAGAAGTTCAAATCTTCTCGCCCCGATCATTCAATCCACTGTAATCCCACCGCTTCAAAATCAATCTTCCACTTTTACTACATAAGCACAAGTTTTCTGTGGACATATCTTTTGAGTGCCATATTTTTTGGTTATTTTTAACATTAAAATCGGCCAGTTACATTCTGGACAACTTTCTGCTAATGGTTTACCAGGGATGGCATATTTACAAGTAGGATAACTTGCACAAGAATAAAAAATTGAACCATAACGTGATTTTTTCTGGATTAAATTGGCCTTCCCACATTCTGGACAAGTAATTCCAGTATCAACAGGTTTCTCTAACGATTCTATAAATTTACATTTTGGATAATTACTACAACCAATAAATTTACTGTGTCCTTGTTTAATAACTAAGGCAGAATCACATTTAGGGCATTTTCGTCCTTCTACTATCTCTGGTTTAGCAGGAGTGTATTCTTCCCCATCCATATTACGAGTGTAATCACAATCTGGATAACCACTACATCCGATAAAATGCCCTCGTCTACCAAGCCGTTTATTCAAAGGCTTCTTACATTTGGGACAAGCCTCATCTAATGTTTCATGCAAGTCTTCCCGTTGCACTGATTTCATTTTTTCATCAACTAAACTCTTGAATTTAGACCAGAATTTATGCATTAATGGGATCCATTCTTTTTCACCTCGAGCTATTTCATCAAGTTGATCTTCTAGTTTAGCAGTAAAATCATAGTCAATATAAAGTTGAAAATGTTCCGTTAATAATTTATTAACTACCCTACCAACATCTGTTGGGGTAAACCGTTTTTTCTCTAAATTAACATATTCACGTTGTTGTAAGGTCGAAATTATAGATGAATAAGTAGATGGTCGGCCAATTCCAAATTCTTCCAGACTTTTAACTAAACTAGCTTCAGAAAAGCGTGGTGCTGGTTCAGTAAAATGTTGATTAGCAAGAATATCCTGTAATTTAATTAATTCTCCAACCTCTAATGATGGTAGCATTTTTTCATTACTATCAGACTGCTTCTTATCGTCTATACCTTCTTCATAAGCTAATAAAAATCCAGGTTTTACCACTACAGAACCATTAGCCCGAAAATTATTATCACTATTGCCACAAGCTAAATCAACTGCCACTGTATCCAACGTAGCATGAATCATTTGACAGGCAATGGTCCGTTTCCAAATTAGAGTATAAAGTTTAAATTGATCAGCATTTAAATTAGCTTTTATATCATCAGGATAAGTTAAAGCTGAGGTAGGTCTAATTGCTTCATGAGCTTCTTGTGCATTTTTAGCCTTAGTTTTAAATTTGCGAGCCTGATTTGGTAAATTTTCTTTCCCGTACCGTTCTTCTATCATCGTACGGATTTCAGTAACTGCTTCTTCGGCTAAATTTACTGAATCAGTCCGCATATAGGTAATTAAACCAGTTGCCCCATCACCAGTATCTATTCCTTCATATAGTTGTTGGGCAATTTGCATCGTACGTTTAGTTGCAAAACCTAATTTACGAGCAGCTTCCTGTTGTAAAGTTGAAGTTGTAAATGGGCTAGCTGGTTGACGACGACGTTTATTTTTATCAACTTTAATTACTTCTAATTGACCATTAGCTAATTCTAGTAATTTAGTTTTAGTTTTAGTAGCTTTTGCTTCTTTAATAATACTAAATTGACTAATTTTTTTCTTATCTAATAAATTTAGTTTGGCATCAAAAGTTCGTCGTTCTTTCTTACATTTTGCATCTATACTCCAATATTCTCGTGGTTTAAAATTTTCAATTTCTATCTCACGTTCAACAATTAAACGTAAAGCTGGACTTTGTACTCGACCAGCAGATAATCCCTTACGAATTTTTTTCCATAATACTGGAGATAGATTAAAACCTACTAAATAATCTAATGCTCGTCGAGCTTGTTGAGCATTAACCAAATCCATTGACAAAGAACGAGGATTATCTATTGCTTCTTTAATAGCTGTTTTAGTAACTTCATGAAAAGCTACTCGATGAACTGGTTTATTTTTTAAAAGTTGCTGTTCTTGTAAAATTTCATATAAGTGCCAAGAAATTGCTTCTCCTTCTCGATCTGGATCAGTTGCTAAATATAAAACTTTAGCAGTTTTCATGGCTTTAATAATAGCGTCAACATATTTAGAATTTTTTTCGATAATTTGATACTTCATAGCAAAGTCATTATCGGTATCTACTGCTCCACTTTTTGGCAACAAATCACGCACATGGCCAAAAGAAGCTAAAACTTTAAAATTTTTCCCCAAATATTTTTCAATGGTCTTGGCTTTAGCCGGAGACTCAACTATAACTAAATTTTTCACGGTGATTCTCTGATAATAATAAAAATATTTTCATGTTATACAGTAACTACATTCTGATAGCAACATTTCTGTTATAAATTTCATTGGATATAGTTTGAATCAAAATATACTATTTCAATACTAAATCATATTACATTATGATTTTAATTGGGATTAGTTTAACAATTACCAAATTTTTAGACAAAAATTTATTTTTATAATAATTTGAATATCCATTTATAATATAGATTATTATTTAATTTCATAATATTAATTTTTTAGTTTGAAAGTTAATAGACCTCTTGCAAAAGTCGTTACGAAGCAAATAGAATTTCCTTATTATAAATTAGCGGCAATTAAAACGTAAAGAAAACCGTTTCTACCGATTACGATAACATTCTCTTAAAATACGAAAAAGAAAAATTATTAAAGATATTTGTGAAGAAAGTACAATTAAATTAGGTTATTTAGATCTATAGCAGGAGTTCAAAATTTATACTCCTATTTTTTGTCAGAATCAGAATTCACAGAATTTTAAAATTAACAGAATAAAACTCAATAAGCTTATGAAGTCATCCTGTAAATCCTGATTTTAGACAATTAATTAACGCATTTCCTTCAAAACCTCCTCAGTAAATGGATTTTCGCCTTTTTGCAGAGAATCTAGCCAGCTTTGAACTTGTTCTACATATTTTTCATCATCAGATTTTTCAATTACAAATTTAAAGTCTTCAATTGCACCTTGAATATTGCCAGTTAAAGCTCTTGCCAATGCACGGCTATCTCGAATCCCCCAGTCTTCAGAAGCAAATTCCACCGCTTTTTCACAGTATTCTATTACTTTAGCAGCATATCCATACAAACTACCGTACCAACAAAGTGGATTCC
>DAOUSL010000249.1 GCA_030627235.1 Thioploca sp. | reverse complement strand
CTCAGGCGTTAATCCATAACCATATTCAAAACGATTCGGCACAATAAAATCAACATTTTCCGCACCTAATAGTGCCAGCCCTTTCATCGCGACCGTACAACTGGTCGCACCATCGGCATCAAAATCAGCCACAATGACAATTTTCTTCTGCTGCTCTATCGCGGCAATCAAATAAGTGACCATTTCCTCCATCCCCGTTAACAGCCAAGGTGAAGGTAATTGTGCTAAACCACGCTCTAATTCCGCATCTGATTTTATGCCACGCGCTAAATAAATGCGCTTAAGTATTGGGTCTACTTCAGAAACGCCAGCCGCTCTCCCGATTAAAGGGCGCTCAACTATTTTTTTGATACTTCCGTGGTAGTGCATAATGGTATTCCCTAAAATTGAACTAAAGTTTCAACAGATTTTTATGCTGAAATTAACTTTTCACCGTAAATCACTAACTGACGCAATAATAAGAAAAATAAACCTGTACTCACTAAACATTCTAATGTTTTCCTAAATGATTTAAATTTAACAAGTTCCAGAAAAACATTCTGGACAATCGCACAACAAACAATAAACAAAACAATAAAGAAAAACTTCCCTCCCGATAGGTAATGAAAATTATTTAAACCAAAAAGTATTCCATAACTAAAAGCCACTGCATATATTAAACACAAACTTTTACTGTGAAAGTTAATACTACCCAGCAATAATCGCACCGCCAATAATGCTAAGAATAAAATAACAACAGGAACTAACACATAGAATAATTCATTAGAAGACAATATCCAATGAGCACTATACTCGGTAACTCCATAGAACACCCCCATATAGAGTAAGCTCACCCAGCCACGCATTTTTTTAATCGAAGAATTAACAGCGTAATAGAAATTTCTCATAATACCTTCTTAATCATATTCTAGAAGCTGTTTAAGTTCAGTGCTTTTCATACTGCTAACAAGTTTTTTATTCAATTTATATGCTTCACGCCTCGATCTTAATAAAGCCGCTAAAAATGAAACTAGTAGAAGCTCCATTACTATATTTGGTTTAATCAACGATTCCATTACAGTAAAAAAATGGTCATTATTCCACTGAAGTAATGATACCTGAGGTGCTCTAGAAACTCCTTGATAAAGTAATATTATCAATATAGAACTACTGATAACAAACCACTTAATCATAAGTATAGTAGAACCTCGTTGCATGCTAGATAGTAATTTCATTAGAAGCATGGAAGGAATAAAAAGCCCATACAGTACAGTGAAAAATAACAATGGCTGCTTAAATAATATCGACGAACTTAGCTGAAAAACAGCAGGGGTGGCCTTTATAATTTCAAGCAAACTCACCTGCTGCCAATAAATACCGCTAACAAAGGTTTTAGTTAGACCTATTAACCCTACTCCCAACAGTAAAAACATTACAGTAAATCGAATAAGGTGGCTTATCTTGACATAGTTTCGCAAACTTTTAAAATGCCCCCCTAAACTTATAAAACAGCTTTTTAAAGCATTACAACTAGCATTACTCAGTAAATTAGCATACTCAATAAAATTATTAGGCCTAGAGGTATTTCTATATTCGGAAAAATTATGCTTAGCAACCCGAGTACTAAAAAGTGATTTAATGTCATCTAAGTCCTTTTTTTGGTTGACCTCGCTAAGCAAAGAAGTAATAGGCTCATCCATTATTTCGTTTAGGTTATAAGCGGTTGGAATAATTCCAACAAATTGACAATGTTTTTCGGCAAACTGATCAACCGTAACACCAGCACTTGAACTATATAAATCCCCTCTGAGAGTCCCTCTAAATGGAATATTTGTAGTATCCAATTCAAAGCTAGGTACATTCCAACTAACAGTATCATTAAAAGGAGCTAATGGTGTTTTACCGTCAATAGCTTTTTCGATATAACCTACTACCCAATTAGGGCTATTATCAGCAGTCCAGTTAATATGCTGTTTACTGACGACACTGCAAGTAGCTGTTACGGTGTAGGTAAACCAACCAGACTGATTACAGGGGCTACAGGGAGTTTTTCCATTACCGCCACAACTATTGCAGTTAACATATGAACTACCATAACAACTCCAACAGCTTATGCGCCCACTCCCTGCACAAGTTTGACAGCTATAGGTCTTTTGATCACTAACACTAAAAAAACGGCCTGTCCCCCCACAACCATTACAAATACTTCGACCATAAGTGCAACTACTGCAATGCACCCTACCCGTACCACTACAATAATCACAACGATTATCCCCATTTCCTCCGCAATTATCACAAGATTTAACATAGCTGCGCTCAATTTTATCTATAACCTTAATACCATTAAAAGATGCAATAGGTGCTCTATTAATTCGATTTATAGCAAGATTATTCACACGCTCATGCTTACCTCTTGAAATTTCTTTGCGATAATAATTAATATCACTTTCACATTCGCTCAGACTTTTACAGTTATAATTTCTTTGCCCTGTCTGCCAACATGATTGTGTTGACGTTTCCAAAGTATAGCTACATTCAGTATCTATCTGTGCAACATCCTGTACTTCATTACGAATGACTAATGAAAATTTATATGGTGACAACCATTCATTAAAAATTGTATTAACCAATTTCTCAATGGACATTACTGGCTCCTTCTAGGTTTTAACCTTATAACCAAAGACTGCTTCTTACTTGTATGCTTCACCCATGCCCTCTGCGTAATATAGTTAGGTGAAGAAACATCTATTTTATAAGCCCCTTCAGCTAAGGCCATGCCCTTTCGGTAAACAGGTTTAATATTAAGAATGCGAACCTTTGAATTACTTGGCTCGGTATAAACAGAAAATGGATAAGTAGCCATTCTGTTTTTAGGGAGTGAAGCAACTTGTCCAGTTACCTTCATTTGTACCCCCAAATAGACACTTAAAAAGCATATCCATATAATAAATACTACATTTGCCTTAACCATTGTATTTTTCCTTTTTTAAAAATTATGTCCACTTCCGTAGTTTAATCGCCAATAATGATGTGGATATACTTACCTAGACAAAAGAGTGTTTTCTTTTTTAAATTCTTAGTTTGAATCATTTATTTCAATAAGATTACAAATTAATATTGTAAATGCTTTTATATCAGATCTAACACTAGCATCTTCAAGAGCAGCCATATACTCCTCGCTCCTTTCAACAGGTATGACAGTCCACTCAAATCCACCTGAAGCAAGCATTGTATTCATTAAGAAACGAGCTGCTCTACCATTTCCATCCATAAATGGGTGTATATAAACTAATATAAAGTGACCTAATATTGCCCTTACACAAGCAACAGGCTCTCCCTTAATTAATCTAAATAATTCTGGCATAGCATCGCGCACCGAACTTGCGTTTGGCGGCGTATGCATTGACCCTCTTATATAAACAGGAATTGATCTATATCCTGCTAAATCGGATGGTTCAATGATTCCTGCTGTAACGCTTGGAGCAAACATTGAGCGATACCAATAATTTAGATCCGACCTAACAACATCAGCTTGATCTTGACCCTCTAAAATCTTAGCAATACTTTCCTTAACTTTATTAAACGCATCAAAATAACCTTTTGCTGCTAAAGCATTTAAATGATCTCTATCGCTCTCGTTTTTTTCTGGCTTCCAATATCCGTCTCTTATTTTAATAATAAGATCTTCACTGACTTTATATCCCTCTATTGAAAGTGAATTATAAGCATCTGCCACAAACAGCTCTTCAATTCTTTTAAAATAGCCTTCTTTGTCTTTAGGTCTTCCAATCTCATCTATTTTAAAATTATCAATGACATCTTCCCTCATGCTTTGCCAGATCATCCTAATTCTTGAAACATAGGGTGACTCCACCCGATCAAAAGACAAGATATTTATTTTTTCTTGGAAAGGATTTTTTTCTCTAAATTGGTAGCCTGCTAATTCAAATGTACTTTTAATCTCATCCGCAATATCACCTCTACCTACCTCTCTAAATGCGCCCGCGATTCTTCCAGAAACAACACTCTGCCCATTTTTTAAAAGAATAGATAAAATTTCTGAAGCACCATCAATACTCAAAAGTGCACTTCTAACATCGATGGGATTTTGATTAAAAAACCGTGGGGAACTATT
>DAOUSL010000341.1 GCA_030627235.1 Thioploca sp. | reverse complement strand
TTGCCCTAAATTGTTAGAATATTATACAACAATACCTTCGCCAAACGGACAAAGTCAGTTTTTTAAGTAAAAATAGCCAGATTAAGTAAAATTATAGATTCCTACATCATGGATCCTACAAAATCTGACTATGAATGAAATAATAACAACGCTTGACGCTATTCGTCCAGCCTTATGTTCGCGCACAATGAATCAGTTAATTGTTATTATCGAAGCAATGCTTGCAATGACTGGACGTGTAACCATGCTAGGGATTTCTAGATGGACTGAAGAAGGCGGTAGTTACCGTACTGTTCAGCGGTTTTTTAAAGAAAATATTGATTGGTCACAACTACGTTGGTTATTAGACTTGTTCTTGTTAAAAACAACATAAATAACAATAATATACATAAATCCTCTTAATTAGAGTAAAAAACCCAACCTGCTGATTTTGAATGAAAAACTTTTATTCTAGTATATTTTTAATCATATTTAGAATATAATTATACAATAAATTATCAAAATAATATTAAAAATGAATATAGAAGATATTTCACCTAAAATTTACGATGAAAGACAACTAAAGGCGGTAACGGGCTTGGGTGTTGATCAGTTTTGTAAAATATTATCAGTATTTGATAGGTTTATTATTGAGGAAAAAGAAAATAACAAAGAAAATAAAATAAAGCCCAATAATGGCAACATAGGTAAATTAGAAACATCGACAGATAAATTAATTTTCTTTTTGTATTATTTAAAATGTTACCCAACATTTGACCAGCTTGGATTTAATTTTAATATGAATAAATCATGCGCCCATACTTGGATATATAAACTTTTTCCAATCTTTACTGAAACATTAAGTAGTCTAAATGCACTACCAAAAACTGAATTTAAAACACCTGATGAAATGAAGACAGCATTTAAAGGAATTGACAGCCTAATAATAGATGTTACTGAACGTGCTATCCAGCGACCAAAGGATAGCGAAAAGGAGACAGAGCACTATAGTGGTAAAAAAAAAGACACACCATTAAAAATACCGTTATCGCAACTTTAGATTTTACTATTTTATATATAGGTTGCACATTTTCTGGGAAAAATCATGATTATGGCATGTTTAAAAAAGAATTTAATCCTGAATTAAATTGGTTTAATTCTTTTAATATTCTTATTGATCTAGGATATAAAGGTTTTGGTGAAAATTATACTGCTGAAAATATTTATATACCTCATAAAAAACCTAGAAAATCAAAAAATAATCCTGCCCCAGAATTATCACAGTTACAGAAAGATGAAAATAGAGAGATGAGTAAAGACCGTGTTATTGTGGAAAATGTTATAGGTGGAATGAAGCGTTATCGATGTTTAGTTGATAAGTTTAGAAATCACATTCCGTTTGTAAAAGATTCAATTATTTTATTATCTGCTGGATTATGGAATTTTAATATAGTTAATAGGTAATAATTTAAAAGAACAAGTCTAGTTATTTAATCAAAAACTTACTTTGTACAAAGACTTGGTTTATACAATCTTTAAAATGGATGATGATAATATTATTCATAGGCATGAGGTCATTGATGTAGAGAATAAAATAGGTGTTGCTTGTTTAGTTGCACATACAAATTTAGTCTCTTTATTTTCTCAATTTGTTTATCAACTGAAAATCTATGGTGTGGTTTATATTAGAAGCATGAGTGAAGAACAGAAGGCTCACTTTGCTGACTTCGTTATATTAGAAAAATCAAAAGAAAATATACATGACTCCTATCTATCAAGGTCAAAGTATAAATTAAAATTACAGGTCAAAAATAATCTAGATGAATACTTTGTATCTCTTGATGATTTAATACAAGGTATTCGTGATGATTTAGCTGTTGTTCAAGGTGATGTACATAAAGAAATAGAGCATTTTATTTGTATTCCATACAATCATTCTTCATTAATACAGTCTCCTAGCCTTGTTGACCCAGTCGAGTAAATGCACCTAACCAGCAAATCCAC
>DAOUSL010000416.1 GCA_030627235.1 Thioploca sp. | reverse complement strand
TTCACCGCAAGTCGCAAGAAAAATAGCACTCAATCGATTTACGATTGAATTTTAGGATCGTTTAAAAAACTCTATTTAAAATTTCAGCAGTTACACCGTATTATTTATAAAGTCTGTAACTCTTTCTCTACCACTCCTTCATAGCTCAAAAGTTCAGCCATAAATTTCATATAAGGTTCTATTTGAGGGGGAACAGGAATTTTCCATTCTTTTGCTACAATACGAGACAATATATTATTCAACCAAATACGGTTTGATTTAGCTTGCTCTACGATCAGCTTATAAGACCCCTCATTTGAAATAATAGCAAAACCCTCTAACCAGACTTCAATGGCTTCTGGCTCACCGACTAGCTGTATTTTTACGTATGATTTCCGCGCATCCAGATCAATACTAAAATCTTGTAATTCTGCAATATCTTTAAGAACAATATTAGCGACCCATGAAACCAATTTGTTAGGGGTCCACTTTATGACAGCTTTTGTTAAACTTATTTTGAAACTCATTCTACACCTCAAGTAATTTACTATTTTTCCAGCATTAAGTTTATCTTACTACGCCTCTATAATCCCCCAATAATTTCCGACACAAAAATTAGATACCTTATTCCAATCGCTGAAATAGCGAGCGCCCATAATATTAAGCCTCAAAACCTCAATAACTGGAAAAAGATCTTTCTGGATAACGCCGAGATTGCGATGGAACCTTCAAAAGTAGTAAAAGAGTATAAAGAAGCACTGGCACAGGCCCAAGACAACAATGAAATGCTCATGAAATTAGTGGGTAAATTGATATGAGCACTCTATATCCCTTACAAAAACCGAGCACCTACATAGTACTTGTCGAATCCCGAATAATTGTCTAAATTTTGTACGATTTAAACTATAGCCTTTGAATACAGTAGGCTTAGCTAGTTACGCAAAAATTACACACAATCTTATCCACAGAAAATGTGTGTAACTAGTGGTATAGAGAGGATTTGCATTTAGTTATCCTCAATTAACACAATGGAAAATAACAGGGTTATTTTTGTTACTTCTCATTGATTAATAAAGTGTATTTAGGGTTATCCATAGAAAAGTCCGCCACTAATAGTAATTATTAGGCTGAACACGACTCTGAACGCGCACTGATAATCTGCTCATTATCACCCCCTCAAACTTACGTTATACCAATCCCAATAATTTCATACTTGAACTCATGATGCTAAAAATGCGCCATTGTACAACCGTAGGATGGGTAGAGCGTCTTTTTGCGAAACCCATCATCATTATACGTAGAGTTGATGATGGGTTTCACTGCGCACCTAAAAAGCAGGTGCTACATTCTATCGA
>DAOUSL010000227.1 GCA_030627235.1 Thioploca sp. | reverse complement strand
GGTAACTCTTCATCATTGCTACCATCCAAAAACGAGTTCCTCCACGATGATTCATACTCAATAATAATTTTCATGACTATATTCTATTTAGCGTAAAAATAATTAGCATAATCAGTCGCTGGTTCAGAAGAAATACTACCTTCATCTCGCTTAATTCGCATCATCTTCTTACTATCATTATAATCAATCAATACATCATCAACATACATATAACCCTTGGCTTGGCGAATTGATAGCTCTCTAATCATATCCAAAGTACATCCAATAACTATTTGTATTGCATCATTATTTAACAAAATACCATTTTCACCTTCCTTAAAAATAGTACCATTACGGACATAATTAGAATGAAAAATTGCTTTCGGTTTTAAATTGGGAGAAAGTAGTTTGATAAAGTCTTGTACAGCTTTCGCAACCTTTTCACCTTCCCCTTCTTTGATGACCATCGCAGCCCGATCAAATTTTTTATCAAGTGAAATAAACTGTAATTGCTCAATGCTAATTGAACCATAGGATGTGTATTTAGTATCACCAAAAGTTGTTTTAGAGAAAAATGATGAACTATCTCGTTCCCCAGCTTGTCCAAACTGTTCAAAATTACCATTACCCAATTTATCAACAAAATCTTCTAGTAATAAAGGGCTAGTACGTTTACATTGACTTGCTGGAACAACATAACCACGCATTAATCCAGTTATTGAAGCCAACACATCTTGCATATTTTTACCATTGGCATAGTGAACATCAAATGCTTGATCTCTGAACAAATGATGCCTTATGCAATTTTGGCTAATATAAAGAGGTGTTTCTTTGAAATTTATATCTGTTGCCTCTTTTTTGTACTTATAATTACTACCCTCTTTAACTTTACCAGTTAAATTTGTATAACCACGCAACTTTGGTAGTGTATGATTATCAACTGTTTTGCCGCCATCACCAGTTAAAGTTGTTGGCCCATTCCAATTAACCACACCATGACCCAATGCGGTTATTTTGAAATCCACACTTTTGATACCTTCTACTTTACTCATAATTACTCCTTTTTTAATTTATTGATTGAAATAGCTCCAATCGGTTGGTTTTTTCCTATCGCATAAAAAACTGCATAAGAATATTGTTGTGCTTCCACTTTTTTTAAATCAACAGGCGTATAACTCACATAAACTGGTGTTTCCGGATTTCTTGCAGCATTAAGCAGAATACAACCTCTACCCTTATATGGCTTTTTTGCACCTTTTTTGATTTGGTGATGTTTTTTAACCATGAATGCTAATAAATCCTTATTGCTATCTCCATAACCTCTGATTTCATCCTCCGACATGGTTAAATTATCACCACTTTCATCACAAGCATAATCATTCGGAAATTTTGGTTTACCATTGCCTATGTTCAAAACGGCCATTTGTACAAAACAATTATTGCCCCTAAGTGAATTCCTTTTAATTTTGACTTTGTGATTTTTTGGCCTATTCGGAAAATCAACCGGATCAACTACCTTCTTGTTAATCATTTTTACACTGTCTTTTAATACCCTTGCTAAATCTTGTTCTATTGCAACTACACATCCATCATCATTATAAAAATTTTGATAAATTTCATACAACTGTGAAATGGTAACAACATTATCACCGGGTAAATTAGCCCACAAAAACCTATTCCACGCTTTACTACTTTCAAAACAATATAATGCTCTATGTAAAAATTGACCACAACCAATATTCTTCTTCAAGTCATTAGGTACAGCAGTTTGATATACATTAGGCTCTTTATTCTCACCAAACCTATCAAGTCTGCCTAAGCGTTGCAACCAATTCTCAGCATTAGTATATTCAGTAACCATCCTATCGCAAGTAATGTTAAGAGAAGCTTGCACAATCGGCCCAGCTCTTAATATAGCGTAATCTCTAACCCCATTTTCCCCAAAATTATCATACACTTTGTTAAACAAATCTTTCTTGTCAGATTGCTTATATTTTGAATGAATTAATATAGCATTTTCATCTTCTTGATTCTGAATAAAACTCTTTTGAGCAGTAATAGCAAAATTACTAACTACAAAAGTATTATCAGGCTGTTTGGTATAAAGTGGATTACTTTCATCTTCCAATTTCTCATTAAAATAATCAAATTCTAGCTTATATTTGCTTTGGTTAAAACTGTTAATACCAATAATATTATCTCTGTCCAATCCTAATAATTCTTCCACAAAATAAAAATTCGGGGTTGCTGACACTAACAAAGTATTGGCATTATTTCCTTGGAATTTTTTGCATTCCACTAACTCAGCAAACAATAAATTAAAAGCTGGCATATTAATATATTCATGATATTCATCAAATACTACATGCAAATTCATATATTGAACCAGTCCAGTTACTTTAGTATGAGTAGTGATTGTATTAATAACTTGATCAATGGTAGTTAATACAATATCTCCAGAAAATTCCCCATCAGACTCAATCGGTTTACCATTTTGATAAATAGACTTAAATTCTCCAGTACAAATCTCAATTTTAGAATTTGGTAAATATTCAACGCTAGTTAAATCTTTCACCAGACCAAGACATATCTGTACTCTTGGACAAATCCAAATAATCTTTTTAACATCAGTATTAAAAGCCCATTCCAAAGCTATTTTAGTTTTACCGCAACCGGCTGGCCCATTTAAGACTCCAACACTAATTTCTTCATCAGTCAAATCTTTGGCTGCTATTTTTTGAGCATTATTTCTATTACTATTTGGATATTCACGTTCAAACCCTTGCAAACAATCTTTAATGTTTTGTTTCAGATCGCTATCTTGCAGTAAAGCTTTATCAACCAATTCAACCAAGGTTTTTGCTTCAATATGAGCATTTAATTCTTCCTTGCTTAATGCTGATACTAATCGGTCGGCAGTAATAACAACAGTTCTGGCAATATTATTGTTTGCATTTATAAGAATATCACTTTCATATCCACCAACTTCTTCATTACTAAGAGAATAATCTTTATATTTTGGCAGTGATTCGTCTCTTAACGCATCAATAATATCTTTATCAACGGTATTCAATAAACATGTGATTTGCAAATCAGTGCCATAATCAATAGCAATATTATTGCATGTATTGACAAGTTCACGAGTAATTTTGAGAATCTCATCAATAGAATGATTTTGTCTGGTACATTTTTTATGAACAGCTTCTAGTTCTGTTATTTCCTCTTTGCGTATCGGTTTAGCATGATGCCAATAAATTGCGTGTTTTATGAGTTTTTTATTCGCTCGGTTAATTTTTTTACAATTTATATCATCTAGCAAATGGTAAAGTAACAGCGATAATTCATTATGTCTGGGATATTTTTCAAAGGAAAATTTACCGGTTTCAATATGTTGTCCATCTTCTGAAACATAGTTAATGGGTTTCTTTTTACCTAAAATCCACTTTTGAAATTCAGGATCAATTTTCCCGACATCGTGTAAACATCCGGCAATGAAAACAGCATCAGCAACAATATTATTGCCAGTTAATCTCTTGCATAACGAATATGCAACAAAACCAACCGCAAATGAATGTTGTTCTAAAGATTGTAATTTAGTATTTGCGTATAATTTCATATTCTCCTAAGCCGCTTATGTTGAGATTAATGTTATGGACTACAATTCATTTCTGATTCAAATTTTTGTGCAAATATAATTCCATATGAATTGAGGAAATACATATCAGCATTGGAAATTGTTGAACGGATTAAGCCATCAATATTGGAAGGATTGCCGCCGGTTACTCGGCTAATAATGTTATGAACAGAATTTGATCCAGAGAAAGTAGCACTTTCCAAATTATTTAAATTAAAATCTTGGAAACTGTGGAAGAGATTACCACCATGTTGTTCGCCTAAATCTGGAGTTATTTGGAAATTTAGACCGGGTAGATTTAACTGATTGCCTAGTGTGCCATCGGTTATTATTTCTGCATTGGTGAATATAGTAATAATCAATAGTGATACTGTTAGTAGATATTTCATTATTAATTTTACTTTCATGTTTTTCTTATATCATAACTTGTTTTAAAGTATTAATAAATATATAATTTTCTACTTCAGTACCAACAGAAATTCGCAGATGATTTGGCATACAATAACTACCACCTATTGGGCGAGTAATCACTCCTTTAGTCAATAAGGCTTCATAAATTTTAGCTCCATCACCTACTTCAACTGCTAAAAAATTACCTAATGATGGAATATAAGATAATTGCATTTCAGCAAAAGCATTTTTCAACTGTTGCATTCCAATTCGATTTAACTCAATGCTTTTATTAAGATATTCATTATCACTTAAAGCTATCACTCCGGCACATAAAGCTAAATTATTAACATTGAATGGTTGGCGTACTCGATTTAATAAATTAGCAATTTGTGGGTTAGAGATTGAGTAACCAACCCGCAATCCAGCTAAACCATAAGCTTTGGAAAAAGTTCTAGTTACTATTAGATTAGGATAGTCATTCAACCATTCTAAGCTATTAGGATAATTGGAATTTTCACAAGCATATTCATAGTATGCTTCATCCACAACTACAATAACAGTTTTTGGAACAGCTGCTAAAAATTCTTGTAAACTAGTTTTATTAATCCAAGTTCCAGTAGGATTATTTGGATTAGCGATAAATATCAAGCGAGTATCATTATTGATTGCTTTCAACATGGCAGTTAAATTATGTCCCCAATTTATAGCTGGAGTAATGATCATTTTAGCCCCAATAGCCTGAGTTACCAAAGGATAAACTGCAAAAGCATGAGCAGAAAAAATTATAGAATGCTGTGAAGTAACAAAAGCTCGAGCAATTAACTCTAACAAATCATTAGAACCATTACCTAAAGTAATAGTATCTATTTTTACATTATATTTATTTGCAATAGCTTGTTTTAATTCAAAACCATTGCCATCTGGATAACGAGATAATTCTGATAAATTAGCTTGAATTGTTTTCAGCACTAATGGACTAGGGCCAAGCGGATTTTCATTAGAAGCCAATTTTATAACATTGGTTACACCATATTCACGCTTTAACTCTTCGATAGGTTTACCTGGTTGATAAGCTTGTAATCCTTGAATTCCAGGAGTTGCTAGTTTTAAAAAATCCATATATTCCTTAATTTATTTTATAAAAAGTTGATTATATCTTGT
>DAOUSL010000023.1 GCA_030627235.1 Thioploca sp. | reverse complement strand
ATTCAAAATTTTCAAATTTTTTTGGAAGTTCATCTACAAAGTAGTATTCTGTTTTTTGATGTTCTTTACTCCATTCAGGGTCTATTAAAAATAGATTGAAAATTAACGTGTTGCTTGCAATATACCATCCCTTTAAAGCATCAAACCACAATTTTGTCAGGACTAAATCTAACTTAATATCCGGTTCTGGATCAAATTGCTCGTAATAACGTATGATTTCAAACACCCGATTGCTTTTCGCTCCTTGTTCGTGAATTTTACAAAGATGCTCTGTTAATTCAGTATGTTTTTTCTTAGTTGCTTCATCAATCTTAGCTGTGTCTACATATTCTAAAAAATCCTTATCTAAATCATTATGCAAATCAACCCAATCACTTGCTATAATAACTGGATGAATCAACAACAAAATTATAAGCCAAAAAATACGGTACAATCTACTTTGAATCATTATTTAAACTCCTTGGAATTTATGCACTGACAAATATAAATTTATAGCCAGTGCATTATGTTAAAAAGTAATTAGATAAACTATATATTTTCAAGGCGGAGTCAATTTTTTAAATACATCTGCCCAGTTATTTGGTAACAACTTGGATTCTGTAACAATATCCTGATATTCCTCAACTCCAAACTTGTCTTTAAACTTTCTTTGAGTTTCCATTAGCCATTTCATTTTTTCTTCATTTAAATATGGAATAAATGGAGTTAATTTTGAAAGTTGTATTGCTGCATTACGCATGGCATCTTTGTTGTCAAACCAAATTAAATTATCTGCTGCATAGTATTGAGAAGCCCTATAATTAGTATAATATAAAACTGGACGTGAAAATAAAGACCTTCTTAATAAGTCATCCAATTCTTTATATTTGGACAATTGAGAATTTTTTAACCGTCTCAAATATTCAAGTGCTTTTGGGTCACTATTTTTTTGGTTATTATAAAAAATGAGAAATTGTTCTAGTTTTTTCTGTGCTTTAATAAATTCTTTTTGAAAATCAGCATATTCCATAAGTGCATTTAGCCAAACATTAGGAAAATTATTTGGTAATACATTTTTATACTCTTTTATTGCTAAATCGGCATCATACGATTCAAGTACTTTTTTATTGGTAGCTTCCGCTTTTTTTAACCAAGATACATATTTTGTAATTGGATCATGTTTTATCCTTTAATCTGTGTAATCTTGTTCAAAATGTCTGAATCAGGATTCACAGGATTTAAAGATTAACAGGATAACACCAAAAGCATTATTCAGACAATTAATTCGTTTGAACAGGATTTAACGGATTAAAAGATTAAACTCGATTAAATCAAAAGCCTCAATCTATAAAAAAGGTTTTATTTTTTAATCTTGTTCAAATAATTTTGATATTTAACAAATATTTGGTGGGAAATATGAAGCTTTACCTGTCCTACTTGATTACCCTCCTGTTTTGAAGTTAAACAAGAAAATAACATAACAGAAAAGCGATTTAATATATGGTTTTGTTAGCTCAATAGTTTTATATACAACTATTTTTAATTTGGCAATTAATTTTTGAATATATCTCACTTATACGTCGTTCAGGTTCAGAAGTATTAATTATTTTTGCCGTAGATTCTGGACTTATTTTACTTGTTTTTAAAATATTTTCATCGAGCTTATGCTTCCAAAGTTCTGTTGTAATTTTTGGACTTTTTTTATTCCATTCTTTAAGTATTAAGAAATATAACTGACCAAATTCTTTATTGTCTTTATATTTTAAAAACAAATTTTCAAGATGGTTAGAAATCCATGCTTTTGACATTTGGTTTTTTACAAGCTGTGATGTATTTGATTTTGTTTCAATAATTCTAACTTCATCTATCTTAATTTTATTATTAGAATTTTTACTAAATTTTACTGCAATATGGTCTATGCCTGTATTTCCGGAAGCTTTTGAAGGTAGAATTGTATAATTTTCAATTTTCAGCATTTCTTCTGTTAATTTTTCTGCATATTCACCTTTATCTGTATATTTCGGCAATAGAACAATATCATTTTTTAAGGTATTTTTCCCTACCAGTTGACTCTCTTTTACTAGATGAATAGCTTCTTTTTCTACAATCTCAATCGAGCCTATTTTGAATAATTTTCCTATTGATTGAACACCGGGTATTCCTAATGGAACTAATATGAGTGCTATAAAAAGTTTCTTCTTAAATTTATCTCTATGTGATGCTTTAATAAATATAGATGATATTAGAATAATTATAATTAATAGAACTAACAAATCCACCCATAAAGGTAGGTCAATAATGAAGCTAACAATACTAAAAGCACTTTCAAATACTACCAAATAAAAAACAATTTCAATCCATAGGAATATTGCTGCTGTACCACCCATATAGCGAACTTGCCCCCACGACGCTCTCCCTAGGAAAGCACGAACGGTATAGATCAACATCAAAATCAATAAAAGAATTATAATTCCATTAAATATTGTAACAATTATACTTGCATTCATTATTGACCTCCATCTATATACTCTTCTACTCTATAAATATGCATCTGCTTCTGCTTCTTCAGCTCCTTTTTCAGAAAAATACCAATTGATTAGAAATCATATTTATTATCCTAAATAAAATGTAAGTTTTATTATACGTGACAAAAGACATACATAAAATAATTTCAACAATGTAAAATAAGATTTATTATGATTCACAATCTAGTATATTTAGTTGTAAATATCTTCCTAATGCATAATTAATACCAATACACATTAAATGTATAATTATGATTAATTTTTTTGATATGTGCTGCTGCAATTGTATCTTCATCTGCAAATAATGGTGATACAAATAAAAAAGTAATGATTAGGATAAGATATTTTAAGTTCATGATTATTTTATAATTGAAATAGTTATTGATTTTAACAAACTCTTAAGTTGTATATATCTTATATATAAAGTGCATAAATATACCATCATGTGCCGTTCAATAAATCAAATATAACCTGCTGCATATTTATGAAGTATACTACCAATTAAAGTTTGATAAGGTATTCCCTCCCTTGCAGCACGTAATTTAATAGCCTCCAAATCATTTTCAGAAATTCTAATATTAATATTTTTATTCTTTTTCATAGTTTCTTTAGCAACAAGAACCATTGAATCTGAAAGATGAGAACTATTTAATTTTCCACTTTCATATGCCTCAAAAATCTCTAATTCTTCACTATCAAGTCCATTGTTAGACATTTTTTTGACCTCTTTATTTTCTTTCCTACTTGGGATTATTGTTTTAAGAAAATAATGTTCACCATCACGAACATACGGTACTAAATATGCGTAACCATTTAACATTACAGTAATAATTCTTTGATTTGGATATTTTTTCTTATTCCAGTGCGGAACATCAGATACACCATAACCAATATCTTGAACAACTTCATCAAAAGTAACCCCCCGAGTATCAAAGAGTATTTTATCCAAATTCCATTTAAACATAAATTTAAAATATCACAATGTATATATATTATCAATTTTTAGCTATATCCAAAAGTTTCTTCCACCACCACAAATTGCATCCTTAACCAATTTAAGCTAAAATCAACAATGTATCCTATCAAATGAGGCAACTCAATATGTTTAAAAAAATCCTAGTATTAATAATACTATGTAGCTGGTTCACACCAGTTTTGGCAGTTTATGATTCCAGTGTGTTTCATAAAGAAAAGCCTTTAGAAGTTATGAAAATCAAACCCAGTGGAGAAGATGTGCCTGCTGGGAGGCAAATTGTAATAAGTTTCAATCAACCAGTTGTTCCAGTTGGAAAAATGGAGCGAAAATCTTCTGAGATTCCTATCATTTTTAAACCAGCTGTACAATGTCAATGGCGATGGTTAGATACCTCTAATTTAGCTTGCGAACTAGGTAAAAGTACTGCTTTACAATCAGCTACCCGTTATGAAATGGTGATTGAACCTGGCATCACTACTCAAGCTGGCCTAACCATTGAAAAGTCTTTCCAACATATCTTTATTACCAAACGACCACAGGTTAATTACACCTCTTTTAGCCTTTGGTTAGAACCGGGAAAACCTAAAATTCGAGTATTTTTTAAACAGATTGTTACCAAAAAGTCTGTATTAAAACACTTGTA
This sequence comes from Thioploca sp., assembly GCA_030627235.1. Lineage (GTDB taxonomy): Bacteria > Pseudomonadota > Gammaproteobacteria > Beggiatoales > Beggiatoaceae > DRQV01. The sequence goes on along the minus strand of DAOUSL010000023.1, from coordinate 28,717 downwards.
TTTTCAAGACCATAATGGTGAACGAGTAAAAGTTAAAGCTGAATTACCACCTCGTAACCAAAATGAACCATCTTTGCCAGCTACTGTATCTAAAAAATGGGATATATTGCCAGAAAGAACCTTCCCATTAAATAGTCAAGTACAGCTAATGATTGAACCAGGTTTACGCTCAATAAAAGGTAAAGAACTGGGAATTGAAAGCCGTAGTTTAACTAAAATAAATACCTTTCCAGAGTTTAAATTTCTTGGTTTAGAATGCGAAGATTTGCATGATAATTCCGTCATTATTAATGTTAATCAGAAGACTAATAAACGTTGTAATCCAATGCGAAGTGTGAATTTAAAGTTTTCCAGCCCAGTAACGATAGATATGCTGAAACAAAATTTACAAATTAAACCTAAGATAGGTAGCAAGAAATATAATCCTTGGAAAGATAGAAACAGTTACACTCGTTTGGATGAATCATATTATAATGGTCAGGAATATTGGGTGCGTTTACCGAGAGCTTTCAAAGCTTTCACTGATTATAATATGATTATTGCGAATCCGACTAAATTAAAAGATGAATTTGGTCGTTCCTTAACTAATTCCATTGAACTAAAATTTGCTACTGATCATCGAGCTCCTAGTCACAATTTTGAGCATGATTTTTCTGTGTTGGAACAGGGTGTTGATAGTGAGTTACCTATATATGTCACTAATTTAGATGATATTTCAGTTTTTTATAATACCTTGACAGCAGATGGTTGGAGTAAAAATAAACGCCATGAAGTAAACCCGTCGTCACTGAAAGACATTGCGGTTAAAATGCCACTCGGAGTTAGAGATTTAATTCCTTCTGAGTCTGGAGTCGTGCAAGGTTATTTTAAAACTGAACCGGATATAAATAACAAAGCTGCGAAGAGAAATAATTGGTTCTTTGGTCAAACCACTCCTTATTATGTTCATGCCAAATTAGGTCATCATAATACTCTTGTTTGGGTGACGGATTTTGCGACTGGTTTGCCAGTGGAAGGAGTCGATGTATCGGTGTATAAAGATACTTATGCTCCAGATAAAAAATTGCCAAGTGAGCTGGCAGTAGCGATTACCAATGCTGATGGAATAGCTCGGCTACCAGGTACTAAAAGTTTAGATCCAAAATTAAAACATGCTTATGTTTATTGGGATTACCAAAATAAAGACCGTTTCTTTATCCGATGTCAGAAAGGTAAAAATCAGGCGTTATTACCATTGGATGCTAATTTTCGGGTGCAATTATATGATTATACTGATGACTATGATTTGTATCCAGATATGAAAGCCAAATATGGTCATATTCACACTTGGGGAACTACCGCTCAGGGTATCTATAAAGTTGGCGATACAGTGCAATATAAATTATTTGTGCGGGATCAAAGTAATGAAAAATTTGTCGCTGCTCCACGTAACGGCTATACGTTAAAAGTTACTGATTCAATGGGTAAAGTTACCTATGAGCAGAAGGATTTTAAGCTGTCCGAATTTGGGGCATATGATGGTGAATTTACTATTCCTAAAACTGGAGCTGTTGGTTGGTATGATTTTGAATTAACGGCTAAATTTAAGAAAAATACTACTTGGAATCCAATGCGAGTTTTAGTTAGTGATTTCACTCCATCACCATTTAAAGTTCATACTGCTTTGAATGGAGAGCTGTTCCATGTTGGGGAAAAGGTTACTGCTAATATAGTAGCAATGTTACACGCTGGCGGACCATATGGCGAAGCTCAAGCTAAAGTGAGAGCTATTTTAAAACAGCAAGCACTACGTCCTAGCCATCCACAGGCCAAAGGTTTTTGGTTCGATGTGTATACCGAAGATAATGATAGTGAAGCAATTTTCAGCACTGAGAAGGAAAAGCTAGATAATAAGGGATTATTGCAAACTACTTTTGGTTTACCGACTGATTCTAAAATTTTGTATGGTCAGTTAATGGTGGAAAGTGCAGTGCGGGATGACCGAGGAAAGGATGTTACCAGTAATGTGACAGCTCGTTATGTGGGGCGAGATCGCTTTGTCGGTCTAAAAGAAACTAGCTGGTTATTGACTGCTGAAAAAGAAGGTAAAGTAATGTTATTGGTGGTAGATGAGTTTGGGAAACCAGTGTCTGATAGTGCTATTAAGGTTAAAGTAGAATATTTAGAAACCAAAGCAGTCAGTGTCAAAACAGCAGGTAATGCCTACAATAAACGCTATGAGCATACTTGGGTTAAAACAGCTTCTTATTGTAATCTGAAATCAACTAAGGAAGCTATTCCATGTACTTTTACTCCAGATAAATCAGGTTCTTATAAAATAACAGCTAGTATAAAGGATAGTAAAGGTAGAGAGCATCAGACTGAGTTACAACAATGGGCAATTGGCAGTGGCTATGTGATGTGGGAAACAACTCCTGGACATGGTTTGGAAATTATGCCAGAACAGGAAAGCTATAAAGTTGGTGATACTGCTCGTTATTTGGTTAAGAACCCGTATCAAGGTGCGAAAGCTTTGGTGACGGTGGAACGATTTGGCTTAATTAAAAGTTGGGTAACTACTTTAAAATCCAATATGGAAATCATTGAAGTGCCAGTTGAACCAGATTATTTACCGGGTTTCTTTGTATCAGTAACGGTTATGTCACCAAGAGTGGATAAACCGATTGATAAAAATCAGGTTGATTTAGGTAAGCCAGCTTTTCGTATGGGTTATGTCAAAACAATAGTCAAAGACCCGTATAAAGAGATATTAATCAATGTCAAAACTGATAAATCGGTATATAAACCAAGTGAAACTGTAATCGTTGAATTTCAAGCTCAACCTCGGCATCCAACAGCAGACAGAGAACCAATTGAATTAGCTGTCACGGTATTAGATGAATCGGTATTTGATTTATTGAGTTCTGGTAAAGATTACTTCAATCCATACAAAGGTTTCTATACTTTAGATAATTTGGATTTGGCCAATTTTAGCTTATTGATGCGTCTAGTTGGACGGCAAAAATTTGAGAAGAAAGGTGCTAATGCTGGTGGTGATGGTGGTAGCAGTTTAAGTATGCGTTCAGTATTTAAATATGTTAGCTATTGGAATCCTTCTCTGAAAACTAATAGTGATGGGAAAGCTCAAATTAAGTTTGATTTACCAGATAATTTAACTGGTTGGCGTATTTTGGTGATGGCTGTCACGCCAGAAGATTTGATGGGCTTGGGAGATTACAATTTCAAGGTTAATCAACCAATTGAGATTCGTCCAGTAATGCCTAATCAACTATTAACTGGTGATGTGTTTCAAGCTGGTTTTAGCGTTATGAATCGGACTGAAACAGTTCGAGATTTACAGATGACTATAACCGCTACAGGTTCAGTGATAATTCCGAATGCAAATTCAGCTAAATTAACTGGTTGGATGCAAAGTATGAAAAATATGGTTGGCTTAGGAAAGGAATCTATCAGTAAGAATTATACAATTAAAGCAGAGCCATATAAACGGTATGTGCAATGGCTACCACTGCAAACTACTACGGCTGGTATGATTCAATTGGAGGCAACTGCTTCCGATGGTACTGATAGTGATGGTTTACAGAAAAGTTTGAAAATTTGGCCTCGACAAGCTTCGGTGACGGCGGCTACTTATGGAACTACAGTTGAGGATGAAATTACTGAAAGTATTAAGTTTCCAAAGAATATTTTTCCTAATGTTGGTGGTTTGAAAGTGATAGCATCTCCTACTGTTATTAGTGGAGTCGATGGTGCGTTTTCATATATGCGAGATTATCCGTATTATTGTTGGGAACAGAAGCTAACTAAAGGTACAATGGCTTCCCATTATAACAACTTGCAGGATTATATCGCCGATGATTTGATTTGGAAAAACAGCTATACTTTACCTGGTAAAACTATCAATCTAGCTAAGGAATATCAAGCTCCTAATGGTGGTATGGCCTATTTTATCGCTAAAGATGAGAGAGTTAGTCCTTATTTGAGTGCGTATACTGCGTTAGCTTTCAATTGGTTACGGGATGCTGAGTATGATATTCCTGATTTGGTAGAAAAGCGTTTGCATAGCTATCTGTTGAAACTATTACGTAAAAATGTATTACCAGATTATTACTCCAAAGGTATGGCTGCCACAGTACGAGCTACCGCTTTAGCAGCATTGGCAAAACATGGCAAGATTACTCGTAATGACATCACTCGCTATCACAGTCATGTGGAACGGATGGATTTATTTGGTAAATCTATGTTTCTATCCGCAGCTTTGCAAGTTCCGGGAACTCAACGTATCCGTAATGATGTGGCTGATAAAATCCTAGCTTATGCTAATCAAACTGCTGGCAATATCTCTTTTTCGGAAGAATTGGACAACAGTTATAAGCACATTTTATCCTCTTCGCTACGGACGCAATGTACTATACTTAGCAGTCTGAGCGGTTATGACCAAACTATGGGACAGAATAGCAATGTCGGACAGATTCCTTTTAAATTAGTGCGCAATATCACCAAAATGCAGGATCGGAAAGGTTATTGGGGCAATACGCAGGAAAATATGTACTGTATGAATGCCTTGATTGAATATGCTAACGTGTATGAGAAAGACCAACCGATGTTAACCGTGCAAACTTGGCTGGATGACACTCTGATTAAACGGGATAATGGTAAAACTAAAGGTGGTTTTGATAATGTGAAAAGCTCTCCATTAACCTTTGTCCATGAAATGAATGAAGATAATCCTGGTCAGGAAACTGTTATCAAGCTAAAACGGGAAGGTCAAGGTCGGGTTTATTATAAGGTAGAAATGACCTATGCTGAGACTGAGGAGAAAGCTACTGCGGTTAATTCTGGGATTGAAGTACAACGGGAATACCATGTGGAACGGGATGGTAAGTGGATTCTGTTGCAAAGTCCAATAAAAATATTGACTGGGGAATTAGTACGGGTTGATTTGTATGTTTCTCTGCCAGCTCCACGTTACTTTGTGGTAGTGAATGATCCGATTCCAGGTGGTTTAGAACCAGTTAATCGGGATTTAGCCACTACTTCTAAAATTGATGCGGATAAAGCGGAGACTGCTCAATATGCTAAGGAATCTATCTGGTTTACTGATGATAACTGGTTGAAATATGGTGAATCTTGGTGGAATTTTTATCACAAGGAATTGCGTCATCATGTAGCAGTATTTTACTCTGATTATCTAACCGCTGGTAATTATCATTTATCTTATGTAGCTCAAGCAATTGCCCCAGGAAAATTTGGAGTAATGGCAACTCATGCTGAAGAGATGTATGAACCAGAGGTATTTGGTAGTGGGAAGCCTGCTAGGTTAGAGGTGGTTAGGGATTCTAAGTGATTTTCATTAATAATTAACCATTAGCTGTTAACCATTCACAATTATGGGTTTTTAAAACCTTTTTAATTGTGAATTGGTGAATTAAGAATGGTTAATTATTAATTAATAACAATTATTTAAATGGGAAATTATGCAACAGATAACGCTTAAAATAGCAGATGATTATATCCAAAAATTTACTGCATTATTAAAAGCTTTGCCTGAAAATAAGGTAGAAGGCTATTACACTTATGTTGATGATCTGGGTGATACGATAGAAGTTGTTGGTAATAAAGAATATGTTATACCTAATAAGGAGGATATAATCGCATTAAAAGAGGCAAAGGAATATGTGACAATGGATGATATTAAAAACGAGAGAGATAAAAATGTATGAGGTACGTTATAGTAAACGTGTCGCAAAATTTCTTGTTAAATGTGATACTTATATTTTTGAAAAGTTTCAATTACAAGTAAAATTACTTGCAAAAAATCCATCTTGTAATAGTCTCGATATAAAAAACTTAAAAAATAGTTCTTGTTATAGGCTTAGAATAGGAAAATATAGATTCTTATATGAAATTATTGATCAACAAATGATTATATATTTTGTTAAAGCTGATAGTCGTGGTGGTGTGTATAAGTGAAATTATTGGAGAATATAGGAATGATAGCAACTCATTGTGTCACTGTCATTAAGTTAAGCAGGGCGAACACATAGGTTAAGCCCCTACCATATTGAAATGTATTGTGTAGGGGTAGACCTGCGTGTCTGCTCTTAATGGTATTGAACATCTTCGTTAGGAATGTATACCGCTCTGTAGTATTCCTTTAGATTTATTTAATATCGTGACAGAGTAATTAAATATTAAAGCAGAAAAACTATCTTTTAACTATAATTAAAAAAATGATTATGACAGATAAAATTAAATTAGAACAATCTATAGACAACTATTTAACAGATGAAACCAAGTTATATCAAGATTGGTATGATTCTTTTTCAGAACAAGATGCTGACACAGTTCAATTTTCTTCTGATTTTTCACTAGCTACTTTGAGAAAGAGATTTAACCAATGGTTTGAAAAACATCATGAAATATTGCGACATAAGATTTGTGTTGATTGGGAATATCCCAAAAAAAAGAGTACATTTGAAAGCAAAGAAGCTATGATTATTGCAATTTCAGTTGATTGTTTGGCTGTTGTTTTTTCGTTACCTACTACCAATGTGATTACAGTAGGTGCAATTTTAGTCGCTGATGGTTATTTAGACAAATTATGTCCTAATTCATAAAAATCATAGGGTGGATAGGAAATCCATCATTAATCCATATCATGACAAAACAACTAAAACAACAAATCCACCGTGAATTAACCGATGCCAGCGTTAAAATTTTTGAAAAAGTAGGGGGAAATTATGAATTTCGTGGCACTGGTTTTTTTATCACTCTCGATGGTTATTTATTAACTGCTTATCATTGTGTTGGTGAGTCTCCCAAAGATATTTTTGTTGAAACGCAGTTTGATGGAAAATTTCCAGCATTGCTTGATAATTCAAAATCACTGCGAGATTTAAAATATGATATTGCGGTGTTAAAAATTGAGTATAAACCAAATCATTATTTACCGTTAGGATTTGTTGCTGATAAACATAAAACTGATGAGCTGGTTTCAGTTGGTTATCCGGCGGGAAATATTGCAGATAATCAAGATATTGGTATTTATTTAGGAAATATTTCTAAATTTCGTGGTAATAAAATTGAAAATGATGTAGCAAAAGGGCAAGGCCATAGTGGTGGATTGGTTTATCATTACGAAACTCAGCGAGTGGTTGGATTGGTGACTGAAGGCTATAAAATAATGTTAAACACTGGTTTAGCTACTAAATTTGAACCTCTGTTTAAAAAATGGCGAGAATTGGAACAAATTAATCAAGTTGTAGCAAAAGCTTGGGATGAGCAATTATTAAACCAACCACTAAAACAGCTTCCTAAAAAATTTCCTACTAAACCATTATCCAAATCACCGCCAATAGAACCATGCGGAGGTGCGATGCCATTAAATTCTAAATTTTATGTGGAGCGGCAAGTTGATACAGAATTTCAAACCGCGATTAAACGGCGAGATAGTATTGTATTGTTGAAAGGCCCTCGGCAAGTTGGTAAAACTTCATTATTAGCTAAAGGTTTACAACAAGCACGAGAAGCTGGAGTTTTGGTATTGTTGACTGATTTTCAAAAGTTAATTGATACCCAACTGCAAAGTTTGGATACTTTTTTTATTGCTATTGGACAGATGTTTGCGCGACAACTGCGTTTGCGTGTTTTACCTCAAGATGTTTGGCAAGCTGATTACCCAGCTAACATTAATTTTGAAAACTATTTTATTGATAATATATTGGAAACAACTGAAAAACCAGTATTATGGGGAATTGATGAAGCTGATATTCTATTTAACTGTCCCTTTAGTAATGAAATTTTTGCGTTATTTCGTACTTGGCACAATGAGCGAGCGTTAAATCCTTCTAATCCTTGTTCACGCTTAACATTAGCTATTGCTTATGCAACTGAAACTTATTTGTTTATTAAAGATCAGAATCAATCACCATTTAATGTGGGGACTAAGTTGTTTTTAGAGGATTTTACCCTTAAACAAGTGGCTATGCTCAATCAACGTTATGGTTTACCGCTCAAAAATAATAAGGAAATTAAGCAGTTTTATCAATTGGTTGGTGGACAACCGTATTTGGTACGATGTGGTTTGAATGATTTAGTTAATTATAATTTGGCTTTGGATGAATTTATCGGTAAATCTACTCGTGATAATGGGACTTATAGTGAGCATTTGCGAAGAATTGTTAGATTAATCAGTGATGATGAACAGTTGTTACCAGCTATGCAAAATGTATTACGAGGCCAATCTTGCCCGGATTATGATTCTTTTTATCGGTTGCGAAGTGCTGGTATTTTACGAGGTGATTCAAAGGATAAGGTTAGTTTACGCTGTAAAATTTATGAGCATTATTTGCGGGAACATTTGTTTTAATAAACGAAAGACCTGACAGGTTTCCAAAACCTGTCAGGTCTAACAAGAGAGATTACCAATATGAAAGATTTTTACTTTGCTAAGGGAGGAACTTTACCTGAAGATGCTCCTTCTTATATTCAGCGTCAAGCTGATACTGATTTGTATGAGGCGTTGAAGCAGGCTGAGTATTGTTATGTGTTGACAAGTCGCCAGATGGGGAAGAGTTCTTTGATGGTGCGGGTAGCAGAACGATTACGCCTTGATGGAGCAGCAGTAGTTGTATTGGAAATGACTGGTATCGGTACTAATTTAAATGTTGAGCAGTGGTATAACGGTTTATTAAATAAGATTGGCAGAAATTTGGGGTTAAACCGACAATTACGCAAATTTTGGCAAGAAAATAAAGAACTTGGGACTTTGCAACGTTGGATACAGGCGATTCGTTCTGTTGTTTTAGCTGATTCTCAACAACCATTGGTGATTTGTTTGGATGAGATTGATGTTGTTCTCAGTTTACCATTTTCGACTGATGAATTTTTTGCGGGGATTCGTGAATGTTATAACAATCGAACTCAGGATTCGGATTTACAGCGGTTGACTTTTTGTTTGATTGGGGTGGCTACGCCGTCTGATTTGATTGCTGATCCTCAGATTACGCCATTTAATATTGGTAAGCGAATTGATTTGGCTGATTTTTCTGAGGCTGAGGCGGCTTTGTTTGGGCAGGGGTTGCGTGATGATAAGTTATTAAAGCGGATATTATATTGGACTAATGGGCATCCTTATTTAACTCAGAAACTTTGTCAGTTGATGGTTGATGATGAGATGGTGGTGGATAAGCTTTGTGAGGAGGTGTTTTTTTCTAGTCGGTCACGGGATGCTGAGAATAATTTGCAGCATGTTCGTAGTCAGGTTTTGGATGAGAGGAAGGATACAGCGGCGGTATTGGATTTGTATCGGCAGGTTCGTAGTGGTAAGAGAGTGCGGGATGATGATACGAATGATTTGATTAATACTTTGCGGTTGGCTGGTTTAGTACATGTTAAAGGGAACTGTTTGCAGGTACGGAATCGAATTTATTCTCAGGTGTTTGATAAGGTGTGGATTGATGGGAATATGCCGGATGCGGAGAAGCGGCGGCAGAAGTCTGCGTTTAGGCGTGGTTTGATACAGGCTGGGGCGGTGGCTTTGGTATTAGTTGGGATTGCTTTTTATGCTAATGAGCAGCGGATTGTAGCTGAAGAACAAAGTAAATTTGCTCAAATACAGCAAAAATTAGCTGAAGATGAAAGCCAACGTTCAAAACAAGAAAGAGATAATTCTCAATTAAAGGCAATGTCTAATACAGCAGAAGCAATGTTTGATGCTCATTTAGAAATTGAAGCTTTAATAGAAATTATCAAAATAGGACAACAACTAAAAAAGAAAGCTTTACTCGGAAAAATTGAGTCTGATACACAGATAACTGTTGCGACTACATTACAAAAAATTCTTTACCAAATTAAACAATATAATCGCTTAGAAGGGCATTATGGTGAGATTACAAGACTTAGTTTTAGCCCTGATGGTAAATATATTGTTACTTCTGCTGTAGAAGGATTATCTAAAGGATGGAAATTATGGAAAATAGATGGTTCTTTAGTAAGAACGTTGTGGCCAAATACTCAATCTGGTGGTAAAAGTGTTTCTTTTAGCAAAGACGGTAAAATTATAGCATTAGCAGGAAATAATTATGTTGAATTACAAACAATTGATGGTAATTTAATTAGTTTATTAGATGATGGCAATCCATTAATTTACGATGTTGAATTTAGTTCAGATGGAAAATTTTTAGCATCGACTGGTGGTGATATAAAAATTTGGAGATTAGCTGATAATAAGCTAATACAAACCCTAGATTTTTTTGCAACAGATATTGTGTTTAGTCCAAATGGCAGGTTATTTGGTGCATCAGGTGGTGATTCTGTTCAAATTTGGTCAGTAGAAAATGATACATTCAAGACTATAAAAAAACTTGTAGAAAAAGAGTATACTGAAGATGATAATTGGTGGAGTGCAATAGATATTAGTCCTGATAATCAGAAATTTGTTTCTTATAACGATCCTACTTCCATAAAATTATGGGATAACAAGGGAAATTTATTGAAAACGTTTCCAAAAATTGATTGTAAACCTTGGACTTTAGATTTTAGTGTAGATGGACAAAAAATAGCGGCAGCTTGTTCTAATAATGCACTTGTAAAAATTTTCAATCTGGATGGCAAAGTTATAGATACTCTTGTTGGACATCGTGGTACTTTAAGAAATGCTATATTTAGTCCTGATGGAAAATTTTTAGCAACTGCTGGTTTTGATGCAACCATTATTTTATGGGATTTAAATGGCTCACAACTTTCTAAAGTTGAAAAAAATATTCCTCATGAAACTAGCACAGATTTTCAGGAAATTAAACTAGAAGAAGACATTGATGCAGATAATTATTTTATTGAAAATAAACAAGAAATTTTTATTAGTCCAACTAATAAAATCAAAGTTATAGTTGACTATCCGAGAATTGTTAAATTATTGAGTAAAGACGATAAACTTATTAGTACATTTAAAGGACATTTTGGTCATAAAGAAAAAAGTTTTAATAGTTTTTATCCTACAGATACTGGCATTGATAATGTAAGTTTTAGCCCTGATGAAAAAATAATTATTTCTAGCAGTAGAGGTGATACAAAACTTTGGAAGATTGATGGAACATTGATAGATTCAATTCAAGGAGATAATGCTAGTTTTCTTCCTGATGGTAGTGGTTTAAGTATTACCATTGATGGAAAAGAAGTTATTTGGAGTTTAGATATTGATAAATTAACAAAAGATGGATGTGAATGGCTTAACAATTATTTAGCAACTCATCCTCAAGAATTAAAATCATTAAAAGTATGTCAAAATCCATCAAATTTAACCAGAGCTGCAAAAAAATTAGCAAAAGAAGGTAATGTTGATGATGCGAAAAATTTCTTTCTTAAGGCAATAGAATTAAATCCAGAATTAGATATTAATCCTAATTATGAATTACGGAAATTAGTTATTCCTGTGTTAATAGAACAAATTGACTCTTTACAGACAGAAAATAAAATAGAAAAAGCCGTTTCTAAATTCCAAAAAATTGCAGAGTTGTTAAATGCAAAACATACTTTTAATTCAGAAGAAGATGTTTATACGAATGTAGCTCACTTATATGAAAATATTGGAGATACTGAAAAAGCTGAAGAAATGTATGCAGCAAGTGCCAATAATTATAATGATATAGGTAGTTCTCTATATATGGATAATAAATATGAGCAAGCCATGAATGCATATGAAAAAAGCTTGAATATTTTTAAATCTTTGAAACATAATGAATTGATAAGTGTAGTTTTAGGAAATATGGGTATTGTTTTTAGACAACTTGGAAATTTTCAGGAAGCAGAAAAAATGTATCTTGGAAGTATAGAAATTTTAGGAGATTCTGCTGATAAAAAATCACTAGCTATTAATTATGAAAGATTGGGCAATTTATATTTTGAATATGAAAAGTTACAACAAGCAGAAAATTCATATTTACAAAGTGCAAAACTTTATGAAAGTTTGGACAATAAAAATGAAAATGATAAGGAAAGTATCACTGATATATATTGGTCACTTGGAGATTTACATCTTTCAATTGGTAACATTCAAGAAGCTATAAACTTTTATCATAAAAGTATAAAATCTACAGAAAAACGTTATCATATAATAGATAATATAGCTGATAAATATATTGAATTAGGTGTTATTTATTATGATGTTGGAGATTTCAATCAAGCAGAACAACTTTATTCTAAAAGCTTGGAAATTTATAAAGAAGGGGAAAATAAAGAAGGAATGGCAAAGGTATATAATGAACTTGGCATGACTTATATGGCCTTAAACCTACAAAAAGAAGCAGAAAATGCTTATAAATCAAGCATAGAATTTTTTGAAGAGCTAAAAAAAGAAGGAAAAACGGATGAATTATGCAAACAAGGTATGGCACAAACTTACCATAATTTTGGTACATTTTATAGTTTGAATAATAATTTTTTGTTAGCAGAAAAGATGTATTTAAGGAGTATAGAAATTAATCAAGAAATCTCTAATAAATCAGGAATAGCTGAAACGTATGCCAATCTAGGAAGTACATATTCAAATTATGGAAATTTACAATTAGCATATATTATGCTTGAAAAAAGTATAGAGTTGTGGATAGAATCTGGAAATCTTGATCGCTCAATATTTATGCAAAACTTTTTGAATGAGTTAAAAAATATTGAAAATTATGATGATTTAGGTAATCCTTCTTCAACATTCACACAATAAAATTGTTATAATTTGGATTTAATAGAAAGCTGATTTCAACGAATGAATTGAGATGGACGTTGACTAAGAATCATGCTTCCCTACAGACACAATCGGAGCAATTGAACTCACCGAAGAAGCTCGCATACTCATGATAGTAGGTAAAATCACCGAAGCCAAAGCCAAATTCTCCCAAGCCAGAGAATGGGATAACAATGTGATGTGGGGGGATGAGGAATTGTAGTTTTTGAACATGATTATGCAGAATTTAAGGATGGACAGGATTTTAAACCGATATGTTTTTGATTTAATCATGTTTTATCATTTAATCCGTTAAATCATGTTCAAACACTTCTTATCCCAACCCATTTGCATATCCAAAAACTATTCTGATATAATCTAATACTCATTTCAATGGTAAAAAACTATGCAAAAATTAGAAGCTATACACTATGGGGAAATTGAATTAATTCCTGGTATAAAGTGTGACGGATATGTTTTATCTGATGGTACTGCATGTTTAAGTGAAAATGGGGTTGCAAAGCTTTTAGGAATACAACGTCCTGCTCTCAGACGCATTGTACCTAAATGGCCTCCAAAAACACTTAAACCGTTTATTGGTAATGTTCCAAGCATTGTACCTAAATTGATAAAAGTAACAGCTAAAAATAGTCCATACCAAGGACGAAATATAGTTGTCTATGATAGTCACTTTATTGAATCTTTTATTCGTGGATATGCCCTAGCATTGGCAAATGATGTTTTAAGGCCAACTCAAATACATATTGGTAAAAGAAGTATAATCTTACAATCTGCTCTTATTATAACCGCCCTTGAATCCGCCATAAAACAAGCCTGTGGCCTCAACCCCAACATCCAAAAGATTGCCCAAAAAGTTACACAGATGTTGTTAAACTACTAAAAGATTTAAAGTTTATCTGTTCAGTTGAAGGTGATATTGCCACCAAGAAAGACATTGCCAAATTCACCAAACTCCCAATCAGCACTATAAATTATTACCTAAAAACCCATACCGATGCCATCAACACAATTCAACTTGATATTCCAACCATTAGACAATCTGGTTCTACAGCTAACCGCATGAATGGTTACTCACTAGAAGACGTTGGTAAAATGGTTCTTGGCATGGATTCAGTAATAGGAATCGAACTGAAGAAACAGGTATTTGGAACTATCAGTACTTTGGATAAATTAGATACTAAAGGAGAGATAGAATGGCAACTAGTCCTTAGTCAAGTATTTGAGAATCTTGGTTTTCAGCATAATTACCAAATCGGCAAATATCGAGTAGATTTCTTCGTCAAAGACTTAAACTTAATCCTAGAATGCAATGGCTATGACAACCATAGTTCATACGATCCAATAGCAGAAGCAGAAAGAGAGAAATTTATCACCAAAAATTATAGTTTAGTTCGTTTCCATCATTTGATAGACTGGAAAACATTGGTTAATGGGATTTTACGGACTAAAATTGGAGATACGACTGTGTTGTATAATGTTGGTTGTTTTGAGAATAAGGATGGACAGGATTTTAAACCGATATGTTTTTGATTTAATCATGTTTTATCATTTAATTCGTTAAATCATGTTCAAAAATAATTAGTTGTCTGAATCAGAATTCACAGAAACGAAGTAACGAGCATGGTTTAAGCGAGATCATTAAAGAATAATTTACAATCAAAACCAATTTGATTTTAACGCTTTTAAATTCTGAAAATCCTTAAATTCTGTTAATTCTGATTCAGACAATTTATCCTTTAATCCCAACCCATTTGCATATCCAAAAACTATTCTGGTATAATCTAATTATCATTTCAATGGTAAAAAACTATGCAAAAATTAGAAGCTATACACTATGGGGAAATTGAATTAATCCCTGGTGTAAAGTGTGACGGATATATTCTGTCTGATGGCACTGCCTGTTTAAGCGAACGTGGTACTGCTGATCTATTAGGAATGGATCAAAAAACTCTCAAGGCCATGAGGGGAAACTGGCCTCCAAAAACTCTTAAACCCTTTATTGATAAGGGCAAGACCATGAGGGGAAACTTTGTTAATGTATCAACTCGACAAAGTCCCTATCATGGTAGAGAAATAGTAGTTTACTCTACTGAAATAATTCAGTTACTAATCCATTCATATACTTCTGCCTTCATCAAAGATGGATTACGTAAAAATCAAATTCATATTGGTAAAAGGGCTGTTACTCTTTTAATGATTTTAGTACAAACCGCCTTAGAATCAGCCATAAAACAAGCCTGTGGTCTAAATCCCAACATCCAAAAGATTTCCCAAAAAAGTTACACAGATGTTGTTAAACTACTAAAATATTTAAAGTTTATCTGTTCAGTTGAAGGTAATATTGCTACCAAGAAAGACATTGCCAAATTCACCAAACTCCCAATCAGCACTATAAATTATTACCTAAAAACCCATACCGATGCCATCAACACAATTCAACTTGACATTCCAACTATCAGACAATCTGGTTCTACAGCCAACCGCATGAACGGTTATTCACTGGAAGACGTTGGTAAAATGGTTCTTGGTATGGATTCAGTAATTGGAATCGAACTGAAGAAACAAGTATTTGGAACTATCAGCACCTTGGATAAACTGGATACTAAAGGAGAGATAGAATGGCAACTAGTTCTTAGTCAAGTATTTGAGAATCTTGGTTTTCAGCATAATTACCAAATCGGCAAATACCGAGTAGATTTCTTCGTCAAAGACTTAAACCTCATTTTAGAATGTAATGGCTACGATAACCATAGTTCATACGATCCAATAGCAGAAGCAGAAAGAGAAAAATTTATCACCAAAAATTACGGTTTGGTTCGCTTTCATCATCTGATAGATTGGAAAACTTTGGTTAATGGAATATTAAGGACTAAAATTGGAGATACGACTGTGTTGTATAATGTTGGTTGTTTTGATAATTCTGCATCAATTTCAAAGATTAATCCTGTATATCACCAATAATATGCAAATTCTAATATTGCCAGATAAATTTAAAGGATTCCTTACTGCACAACAAGTATGTACAGCTATAGAAAAAGGAATTAGGACAATTAAACAAAACGTTAAAATAACAGCAATTCCATTAGCAGACGGTGGAGAAGGAACTTTAGATTTATTCATCCAGAACAATAATGCTAAAACCATAAAAACTACAGTCCACGACCCATTATTCAGACCCATAAATAGTAAATTTGGCTATATAAATGAAACTGCCTATATTGAAATGGCACAAGCTTCAGGGTTGCAACTATTACAACCCACAGAAAGAAACTGCTATTTTACTACCTCTATTGGAACTGGCGAATTAATAAAATCGGCAATAGATATTGGAGCAAAAAAAATCATTATGGGAATAGGTGGTAGTGCCACTAATGATGGTGGTATAGGAATGGCCACTGCCTTGGGATATAAATTTTTAGACAAAAATGGTAATAAGCTACAACCAATAGGCAAAAACTTAATAAATATTCATCATATTGATAACACTAATTATGTTTCAAAAAATATAACAATTCAAGTAGCATGTGATGTAAATAATCCTCTATATGGAGCTACTGGAGCTGTACAAGTTTATGCTGCACAAAAAGGAGCTAATTTACAAGAAAGACATACACTAGAAGCTGGATTAATTAATCTTGCTAAAATAATAAAACAAGACTTGCAAATAAATGTTAATAATCTTAAATTTGCAGGAGCTGCTGGTGGTTTAGGGGCAGGAATCTTTGCTTTTTTGAATGCTAGTTTAGAACAAGGTACAGAGCTAATATTTAATAATTTAAATCTAGCAGATAAATTACAAACAACTGATTTAATTTTTACTGGTGAAGGCAAAATTGATGAACAAACTTTACATGGAAAATTAGTAAAGGGAATTATTGATATTGCTAAAAATATTCCTGTTATTTGTATGTGTGGCATTCTGGACTTAAAAAATCCTGAAAGATTAGGAGCTAAACATATTGTAAGCCTTGATAGCAATATTCCTGATCAGATGGAACTTCTACAAATTGCAACAGCAAAAATTTTTCAAGAATATTTATAGCTGGGTAGGATATGTGTAATCAAATCGACCGCAACAAATTAAAAAATTATGATTAAGGTGGATTTACGCTTCGCTTCTATCCACCCTACATGGTTCTTAATTCCTTGCTGAAAAAACTTAAAGCAAACGATATTACTCAAAAAACCTTTTCTGAAAATATTGGCATGAATTCTAATTCAGACAAATAAATTTATTACAACGTAGGGGCAGACCTATGTGTCTGCCATTCTTCTCAGCCGATAATAATACAAATAATAGAACAAATACCTAATTGAGTGTTTTTATTTCCAAAAAAATTATTAAATTTTCAATCATTAGTTACTAGACATATTGCAAAAAAAACTTAAATTAGCTACAGTATTATTTAAGACACTGTTAATCTTATAATTTATTCTAAAATATTTTACTTTATTTCTTCCGCATAACTTCAGATTTTAAATTAATTCTCAAAAATATTTATCTAAATAAAATTATTTATTATAAAAATTCTTGAATTTTGTATATTCTGATTCAAATAATATAACAATACTCTATAAAAAGTAAAACGAAAGTTCTTAATCATATATTTTAGTCAGCCTGGTTTAAATTAAAAATAAATGCGTATTCCCCGCTATTTTATCGATGAATTAATGGCCAAAGTTGATATAGTTGATTTAATTAATAGTTATATTCCATTACGTAAAATTGGTCAAAACTATACTGCTTGTTGTCCTTTTCATAACGAAAAAACCCCATCTTTTACTGTTAGTTCTGAAAAGCAATTCTATTATTGTTTTGGTTGTGGAGCTTCTGGTTCAGCAATAAGTTTTATGCTTAATTATGCTAGGTTTGAGTTTGTAGAAGCAGTACAAGAAATCGCAAATAGAATTGGTGTGGAAGTAGTATATGAACAAGATAATACCTATCAAGTTGATAATTCCATTGATGATTTATATAAAATTATGCAACAAGTATCCGCATATTATCGTCAGCAACTACGAGAATCTCAAACTGCTATAAATTATCTTAAACAAAGAGGATTAACTGGTCAAATCGCTCGTGATTATGGATTAGGTTATGCACCCGATGGTTGGGATAATTTATTAAAAATATTTGGTACTGATACTGAAACACGTAATAATTTATTAAAAACTGGTTTGATTACCCAAAATGATGCAGGGAAACGTTATGATCGGTTTCGGAATAGGATTATATTTCCAATATTAGATCGAAGAGGACGAATAATTGCTTTTGGTGGGCGAGTTCTTGATCAAAGTAAGCCTAAATATCTTAACTCTCCAGAAACGACATTATTTCAAAAAGGTAACGAGTTATATGGCTGGTATTTAGCTCGTAAGCAAGGAGTTTTAAAAACTGTAATTGTGGTTGAAGGTTATATGGATGTTGTAGCTTTGGTGCAGCATGGCATTCATTATGCTATAGCTACCCTAGGCACTGCTACCACTACGAAACATTTGACCTTTCTTTTTCGTAATGTGCCAGAAATTATTTTTTGTTTTGATGGTGATGCGGCTGGACAAAAGGCTGCGTGGCGAGCTTTAGAAACTGCCTTACCATTATTAGAGGGAAGCCGACAAATTCGCTTCATTTTTTTACCGCAAGACGATGATCCTGATGGTTTAATACGTTCAGAAGGCACTCAAGCTTTTAATAAACGTATAACACAAGCTACTCCATTAGCAGAATTCCTATTCGCTACATTGCAACAGCAAGTTAATATGAATAGTATTGATGGGAGAGCTAAATTAGTAGAATTAGCCAAACCATTAATTAACCAATTACCAGCTGGAGCGTATCATGATTTGATGTTACAAGAATTAAGTAAGTTAACAGGTTTAAATAATTTAATTATACCCAAATCACAATTAAAACAATCTGTGAATACTAGTTTTAGAGAACTATCTTTAGTTAAACGAGCAATTGTTTATTTATTAAATTATCCTGAATTAGTTAAATTAATAAAATATCCTGAAAAATTATCGTTTTTAAATCAAGACCATATAAAACTATTATTAAACCTTATTGAATTCATACAATTTCATCCTCAATTAAAGCTAGGGGCGATTTGTGAACATTGGAGATATACGGAACATGAATCAACGATTAATCTATTGGCTAAAAAGAAAGCTCTTAGTTTTGAAAATATAGATGCAATTGCTACTTTGAATATAGAAGAGGAATTTATTAGTATTTTAAATAGTTTATATCAACCTTGTCAAGAACAACAAAGTATTGATTTATTAACACAAATTAACTTGAAACTTGCCCAGATTAATCAAGAAAAGAATTAAGAGCTTCTTCCATCACTAGCTATCCATTAACCGATAACAATCGATACAATTATGAACCAAGAACAACAGCAATCTCAACTTAAACTGCTTATCGCCAAAGGTAAAGGCCAAGGTTTCTTAACTTATCATGAAGTTAATGATCATTTACCAGATGATATTATCGATCCAGAGCAAATCGAAAATATTATAGATATGATCAATAATATGGGAATAGCTGTACATGAATTTGCTCCTGATGACGATGATTTAATGATTACCGATACTCCAATCGCTGACGAAGAAGATGCTACTGAAGAGGCTGTTGCAGCTTTAGCTAATGTGGATGGAGAATTTGGACGTACTACTGACCCAGTTCGTATGTATATGCGAGAAATGGGTAGTGTTGATTTATTAACAAGAGATGGTGAAATTCAAATAGCTAAACGGATTGAAGATGGTTTAAATCAAGTTTTATCCGCATTAGCAACTCATCCAGATATTATTGCTGAATTCCTAAAAGATTATGAGCGAGTAAAAACTGGCGAAATCAGAATGGCTGATATTATCACTGGGTTTAAGGATGGCTCTAAATACGGATTAAGTGTAGAACTTACTGATGAATTTGGTAATGCTCATGATGGTAATCCAGTTGCTGAAAAACGTGTAGTTGATTCTAAAGAGGTTTGTAAACATTTTAATCATTTGTTTGAACTTTATATTAATTTAACTCAGATGGAAAGTTCTTCAGGAATTAAGTCAGCTAAATATATAGAATTACGCAAAGAACTTGCTGATTGTTTTTTAAAATTCAAATTAATCCCTAAGGTTATTGATGAATTAGCCAATAAATTACACCATAGTGTAGATTTGATTAAAGAACAAGAATACAAAATAAGGGATATTTGTATTTATAAAGTAGGTATGACTAAAAAAGAATTTTTATCATCTTTTAAAGATAATAGTACTAATTTACATTGGATACCTTCTTTATTAAATAGTAATAAATCATATGTAAGCAACTTGAAAAAGCATCATAAAATGCTAACGCGAATCCAAGAAAATTTAATTATCATGGAAAAGCAAAGTCGCTTAAAGATTGCCGAAATTAAAGAGATTAACCGAAGAATGTCAGTCGGAGAGGCTAAGGCACGTCGAGCTAAACGGGAAATGATTGAAGCTAATTTACGGTTAGTTATTTCTATCGCAAAAAAATATACCAACCGTGGCTTACAGTTTCTTGATTTGATTCAAGAGGGTAATATTGGCTTAATGAAAGCGGTTGATAAATTTGAATATAAGCGAGGTTATAAATTTTCTACCTATGCAACTTGGTGGATTCGGCAAGCTATCACTCGTTCAATAGCAGATCAAGCTAGAACTATCCGAATTCCGGTGCATATGATTGAAACTATTAATAAACTCAATCGTATATCTCGCAAAATATTACAGGAAAAAGGTTGTGATCCAACTCCAGAAGAATTAGCTGAAAGGATGGAAATGTCGGAAGAAAAAGTCCGCAAGGTGCTGAAAATTGCTAAAGAACCTATTTCAATGGAAACTCCAATTGGAGATGATGACGATTCTCATTTAGGTGATTTTATTGAAGATACCAGCATTCAAGCTCCACTTGACTCTGCAACTTTTGAAGGTTTACGACGTGCAACTCAAGATATGTTATTGGGTTTAACCCCACGTGAAGCTAAAGTATTACGAATGCGATTTGGGATTGATATGAACACTGATCATACTCTGGAAGAAGTTGGTAAGCAATTTGATGTTACTAGGGAAAGGATTCGACAAATTGAAGCTAAAGCTTTACGCAAATTAAGACATCCTAGTTTTTCTGAACAATTAAGAAGCTTTTTGGATTAGATATAATCATAGGTCTGGTTGACAGAGTTTAACCAGACCTAATTTAAATATTTTACAACTAAAAATCTACAAGTAAAGAATAAAATATCCCACGTTCAGTTCCAACCAATGGCAATTCATTGAGTTCACCACGCCGTACATATTCAGGTATCGCAACTTGGGTATCAGTAAGATTTTGAACGGATAAAATATGTTTCAATTGTAAAGATTTATATTTATGTTGATAAGCAAGATTGAAGCTTAAATTGAAGTAGCTATCAACTGATTCTTGATGACTATTGGCAGTATCACTATAATTACCAATTACAGAAATATCAATTCCTTGGATGTTTTTATGCACTCCAATTGAAGTAGTAAAATCTGGTACATATTTAAAATTATAATGTTCAGTTCCTGACATTTTATCCCCATCATCGCCGGAAATATACGCAAAATTTAGAAATATATTGGCCACTTTAGGATTAAGATATTTTAATTCAAGCTCCACACCTTTAGCACTAAACTCTTGACCATTGGTATATACACTAACATTATTAGCAATTGTACCATCATCAAGCATAACATCATCTTTAATTCGATGGATTTTGTTTTGATAAATAGAATAATAAGCTAATGCTTGGATGTAAATATAATTATGGCTATGTTGATAACCAATTTCAAAAGTATCAGCTGTTTCTGGTTCTAAACTTTCAGTACCAAACACACTTTTAGTTGGAGTTATGAAATATAATTCAAATAAGCTTGGAGTCCGAAACGATTGACCAGCAATGAATTTAACTGTATTATTAGCATCGATTGAATAAACAATAGTTCCTCGTGAAGATATATTTTCCCCAAAAGTCTCACTTTTAGTCAATCTACTACCAATCAATATACGCCATTTAGCCAATGGTTTCCAATCGATTTGAGCATAACCAGAGTATTCATACACACTTCGATCAGAGAGATTATTTTCTGTTAAAACAGTACTATGCTGAATATTCTTATATTCTTTACTGGTTCTAATTTCATAGTCTGTCCCTAATTCAAATTGTAATTTATCATCCCAAGTAAAAATATTACTAATATTACCTCCAACTCTTTGTCCTAATACATTTGCTCTAATATCATCATCGGCAGATCGAGAGAAATTGCGTTCATTCTGATCATAAAATAATTTCATTTTAGAGTAAAAAAATTGATTCCAGTTGTGAGAATAAGTATATCCTAATAAAATCCCATCAACATCATGATTATTACCAGCTCCAGCAGAAAATTTTTGAGTAGAACCTTCATAGTTGCCTTCATCATTACGAAACACATTAAACAATAAAGAATGATCTTGATATTCTAAAGCAGCAGTCGCATTCAAACTATCGTGATAATCTTCTATATTGCCATTTATTCCAGCTTCATCAGTAAAATTATCTTGATAATGTTGGCCATGTTCTTTATTAGCAGCGGTAAATATAGATAACTTATCTTTTGAATTGTAACGATAATTAGCACCTATAGAATTTCTATCTTTATTCCCAATACTAGTATGTAACTGTTTGGTATCTTTGCGTAAAATAATATTTACTGCGCCAGAATATGCTTGTGAACCATAGATTACTGAAGCTGGCCCACGTAATACTTCAATTCGTTCTACGTCATGGATACTTAATCTATCTAAGTTACCTTCTCCAGTTATTGCATGCCAACTTGGTATATTATTGATCATAACCAATACTTTATTAGCGTAATGATCTTGCAATACACCTCGTATAGTGGTTACTTGCTGTTTGAAGGCAGTTCGATAAATTTGGATGCCAGCTAAAGTTTCTACCGCAGTTGAAATTGAAGCAAAATTATATTCTTCAAGCATTTGCCGATCAATTACAGTTACTGTAGAAGGGCTTTGTAAAGAAGTTTCTGCTTTAGTTGAAGCAATATCAAGTTCTAAATTTAAAAAATTTTCTAATCGTAAAAAATGTAATTCATTTTGTAATTCAGTATCTTGTTCTTCAGCATAACATAAATTAGCAATAAAGATTGCTGTAAAAATTAATATTTTTGATTGCATATATATTCAAACAAAATTTGGTAGTCCTAAAGAAAGTAGTGATGTATAAAAAATGGAAGCATCCCCAATGTAAAACAAAAATATGCTTGCAAAGATTGTAACAGGCAATTAATGTTATCTCCAACAAACTGTATATTTCAAGAAAGTATTTAATTAATTATTTTTAGAAAAAATTCTGTTAGCTGGTATTGCAAATTTATATCCAAATACACATTATCTTTCAATAACAGAATTAATCATTATAATTCATAAAATCTCTTTTAAAATATATTTAAATTATGCAGCAATTTCTTAACTCCTTATTACAACAACGTAAACAAGATAATCTATACCGAGTTCGTCAAACACATTCTAGTATCCAATCTCCAATTTTATTGATAAATGGACAAAACTATCTGTCTTTTTCTAGCAATGATTATTTAGGTTTAGCAAGTGATGATCGATTAAAAATTGCTTGGCAAGATGGAGCAGAAAAATATGGAATTGGCAGTGGTGGATCTCATTTAATAACTGGACATACTATAGTTCATCAAGTTCTTGAACAGGAATTGGCTTTATACACTAAACGAGAAAGAGCATTATTATTTTCAACTGGATATATGGCTAATTTTGGAGTTATCACTGC
This sequence comes from Thioploca sp., assembly GCA_030627235.1. Taxonomy (GTDB): domain Bacteria; phylum Pseudomonadota; class Gammaproteobacteria; order Beggiatoales; family Beggiatoaceae; genus DRQV01. The sequence continues at coordinate 5,125 of DAOUSL010000023.1, read as the reverse complement.
ATTATTAGGACGACATGACGCAGTATTTTTAGATAGATTAAACCATGCTTCTTTAGTTGATGCCGCAAAATTATCTTCAGCAAAAATGTACCGTTATTCAGATATGCAAACATTGAATAGTTTATTATCTAAATCAATAGCAAAGCATAAATTAATAATTACTGATGGGGTATTTAGTATGGATGGTAAGATTGCTAATTTACCGAAAATTGTAGAATTGGCTAAAGCTTATAATGCTTGGGTTATGGTAGATGATGCTCATGGTTTAGGAGTGATTGGTAAAACTGGACGTGGAACAGTAGAATTATATAATTTTGGAGTTACAGAAGTTCCAATTTTGATGGGAACTTTAGGAAAAGCTTTTGGAGTATTTGGAGCTTTTATAGCTGGTAGCGAATTATTAATTGAAACGTTAATTCAGTCAGCTCGTAGCTATATTTATACAACTGCTTTACCTCCAGCATTAATAGAATCAGTACGAAAAAGTTTAACTATTGTAATCGAAGAAAACTGGCGACAGAAGCAATTACAAGAATTAGTTGCTTATTTCCGTAAACAAGCGATTAGTTTACCACTAATGGAATCCTGTACTCCAATCCAACCAATTATCTTAGGCGATTCTGTAACAACGTTAACAGTAAGTAAAGAATTATATAAACGTGGAATTATAGTTACTGCAATCCGTCCACCAACCGTATCTAAAGGAACTGCTCGCTTAAGAATCACTTTATCTATATTACATACTAAAAATCAAATAGATAGATTAATAGAAGCACTAATGGAAATAATTCCTAATCATTAGACATCTTTCCTAAATAAGGAAAGTAGCTAAGTATGATTGTATTTAGGTTTCGGGAAATCCGCTATGCTCCATTCCCGAAACAACCATTAACGACATGAAATTGACCAAAGCTATACAGTTAATTACGGACTTTAGGTAAGATGTCTATTTATAATTCTTCTTCTAACATTTTTTGCTATAGTTCTAATATCAGCGTAAATACTAGATATATATGAATAATCGATAAAAAATAAATTATATATATTGTAAATTTAACTAGTTTGATATAATTAACAACTTACCTTCGCCAATGGTTGTTTCGGGAATGGAGCATAGCGGATTTCCCGAAACCTAAATAACAAATTTTGACATTGGCTAAGGTATTAATTTTAAATATATTATTTATTACTAAAAATTTAGGTAATCTTATGTTAGCTATTTTGCTAAATAAATCAATAAACTTTTGTTTATATTATAAAAATAATTTCATTAAGTTGACAATATATGAATTTTGAAAAAGTTATTTTTGGATTTTTCATTGTGATGGCATTAACTCTCAATTTTGGTTTTTTTATAGGTGATATAGATAATCCAGAACACCATCATGTATATGAACTTGCCATTGCTATATTTGTTAATTTAGTTGCTACTATCTTAAAATTTGGAGATCGATCACAAGTAGGAGCAATATTATTATCTACCAGCTTAGTGGCTGATTTACAATTATTAGCAGCAGCATTAGTTTGGGGAATTAATGCAGAAATTACTCCAGAAATTATGACAAGCATCGTATCTTTAGCTGGTGGTGCTATGTTAGCAAATGTCATATCCGTTTTATTATTAGTTTCTGAAACAGTATTATTACGACGTTGAAAAGATGAATACAGTTATTTTTTTAATAATGCGGAGAATGCGAACTCCGTTATTGGTAATATTAACCGTATATACGATTGCAATTATCGGTATAACTCTAATGCCAGGTAAAGATAATGAAGGCAATTTATGGTATATGGATTTTTTTCATGCCTTTTATTTTGTATCTTACATGGGTAGCACGATTGGTTTTGGCGAAATTCCTTATGAGTTTTCCAAATTACAACGCATGTGGGTGATAGTGTCAATGTATATGACGGTTATTGCATGGATTTATGCCATTGGAGCTTTATTGGCTCTATTGCAAGATAAAGCGTTAAGACAAACAATTATTGAAAGACAATTTGCCAGTATCGTTAGAAATATTCACGAACCATTTTATTTAATTTGTGGCTATGGTGATACTGGTCAAGCGTTAGTAATTGCTTTAGAAGAGAAATTAATGCGTTCTGCGGTAATAGAATATCGTCAAGAACGTATTAATGTACTTACTATAGAAAATTACCCTGTTTATATCCCTACACTATGTGCCGATGCTAGTAAGCCTATTCATCTAGTTGAAGGTGGTTTAAAAAATATTAATTGTGCTGGAGTTGTTGCCATAACTGATGATAATTTGGCCAATTTGCATATTGCTATTACAGCTAAACTTTTGCGACCAGAATTAATAGTTATTAGCCGAGTAGATTCTCATGAAGTGGCAGCTAATATGGATTCTTTTGGAACTAATTATCTGATTAATCCTTTTGATATTTTTGCTCGTAAATTACATACTGCTATTCATACTCCAGATTTATTATTGCTTCAAGAATGTTTAACTAACAGTTTAAATATCGAATCTTGCGAAGCTTTATCTCCACCTCAACAGGGATTATGGGTTTTATGTGGTTATGGAAGATTTGGAAAGGCCATATATGAACAACTTAAAGATGTAGACAATATAAAATTGGTAGTAATAGAAGCCATACCTGATAGAACTGGCTATCCAGATAAAGGTGAGTTTATAAATGGGCGTGGTACAGAAGCACATACATTACAACAAGCTCATATTGAACAAGCAGTTGGCATTGTGGCTGGAACTGATGATGATGTTAATAATCTATCTATTGTTATGACTGCTAAAGAATTGAATCCTAAACTATTTGTAGTTCTTAGACAAAATAATACTTCTAATCAAATTATCTTTAAAGCTGCTAAAGCCGATATAATTATGCAACCAAGTAAAATTATTGCAAGCCGCATTAGAGTGCTATTGACTACTCCATCATTAGTTAATTTTATGCGAATTATCAAACGTAGCGGAAAACGGGAATGGATACGCAAGTTATTGCAACATATAAAGAAAGATATTCTAAATGATACTAAACCAAACATCTGGGAAGTGACCATCAATCCTGAACAAGCACCAACTATTTGTGCAGAATTGGCTATGAATACGTCAATATCATTAGACTGTTTATTACGCAATCCAAGAGATAGAGATAATATTCTAGAGTGTTTACCTTTATTATTAATTAGAAATGAGAAAAGTATTTTGTTGCCAGAAAGAACTGAATCATTAAGTATTGGCGATAAAATATTATGGTGTGGTAAACATGGTGTTGCTGAATGGATGGAATGGGCTTTACGTGATCCGGTTATTTTAACATATCTAAAAACTGGTAAAACTGTATCATTAATGTCCAAATTTATTCATCGAATTAGTTAATTATGCAGGATAATTTTTGGCTTTGGCAAGTTCGGAAACATATTTATTTATCTAGAGTTTATGCTTTAGATTTAAATATGGTTTTATAATGTTGAAATGGAATATTTTTTGGATTAGAATATAGTCTTGTTAATTTTATAATAGTAGGAGATTATTATCAATGAAAAATATTAATATTTTCAAATTGTGGGCATTGTTGCTGTCCATATTAATCTGTAGTATGTTACAAGCAGCTGAAAACTTAGAGCTATGCACTGCCATAGACGGTTCCAGCAGTATAGGCTCTAGTGAGTTTCAATTGCAATTAGAAGGTTTGGCAAGAGCCATTGAAAAATCTTCTGTAGTACCTCAAAATGGTAGCGTCACTCTTTCCATAGTACAATTTTCAAACAATGTTCAAATTGAAATTAGTCCCACACTTATAGATAATCAAGCTACTGCTGATAATGTAGCGGCTCAGGTTCGTGCTATATATCAAATGGAAGGAGGAACTTCTATTTCGGCTGCCATTGATGCTTGTACTCGGCAATTTAAATTCACAACAGGCAAACAAGTAATTGATATTTCTACAGATGGCCAAAGTTCCGGTTCTTCGAATGTGGCAGACCGAGCAATAGCAGCCGGTGTAGATGTTATCAATGCGTTAGGGGTAGGAAGTGGTATAAATATTAATGAATTGCAATCCCTGGTTAGACCTCAACCGGCTTCTGAATTTCCAGAAAAAGGCTTTGTCTATGTCACTCCTAATTTTAATAATTATGCTAAGGCTATCAAGGCAAAAATGGCCGCAGAAACTGGACAATTACTAGCAATCGAGTGTACACAACTTCCTCAAGTTGAATGCAAAGGTTTGGTAGAACTTTATTATCGTACTAAAGGTTATTATTGGAATGAAAGTTGGAATGCAGAGAAAAAACATTGCGAATGGAAAGGTATAACCTGTCAAGATGGACATGTCACTCAAATTGATTTAACTGCAAATGAACTAAAAGGAGCAATTCCATCATCAATTGGTTATTATTTTAGTAAGTTATCAAGCCTTAAATTAGCTGATAATAAACTCAGTGGTGCAATTCCATCTTCTTTGGGACATTTGAGTCAGTTACAAACTTTAGCCTTGAATAATAACCAACTCAATGGTTCCATCCCTAGTCCTATTGGTTATATTAAAAAACTACAAATCCTTAACTTGAATGACAATCAGCTAAATGGCCATGTCCCCAAATCTTTAGGAAAATTAAAACAATTACAAAGATTTGATATAAGTAATAATCAATTGACTGGGTTGTCACCAACTTTTTTAAATAATTTGAATCAACCTATATCTCTTGATTGGTCTGATAATAAATTTATTGACGTTCCAACAACTAATAATACAGATAAATGGTCTACAGATACTTTGCTTACAATTGGTTCTGTAGCTATTATTGGTCTGATTATTATTTTTCTCTTCTAATTTTAATAATCCTAAAATATGTAGTGGTAAATCTTTCAAATTTTGCGGTTTTTTTGAAGGACTACCACTCATTAAATTAGGCATGTATATCAAATATCATAACAAACACGTAAGGTGCATGACGTTATCGCTTATGTATCCTACAATTTATTATTAATCATACATATACGGCTTACGAGTTAAAATTTGTAAGGTAAAAAATCCAGCTCGGCATACTGCCTATGGCGATGCAATGGCAACAGCCATGATTTTTCAGAGAATTGCTACCCGTATGTTAGTTTCCAACCAACATGTATCTGATTTAATT